>CALJOA010000056.1 GCA_937981585.1 uncultured Pirellulaceae bacterium
TGTGGACCGGATTGGCGCCTACCAAATTCCACGCCGCCAAGGTGTGGCCGGCTTCGTGGTAAGCTGTTCGGGTCTTCTCTTTTTCGGTTAGGACTTCTTCTCGCTTGGCGCCCATCAACACTTTGTCATGTGCGTAGTAGAAGTCTTCCATTTCGACTTTTGATTTGTTACCTCGGGCAGCCCAAAGCGCCGCCTCGTTGACCAAGTTCTGGATGTCGGCACCTGTCATTCCTGCGGTTGCAGAAGCCATCACCTCAAGGTCAACATCCGGACCAAGCGGTACATCGCGAACGTGGACTTTGAAAATCGCAAACCGACCGGCTTTGGTTGGTCGCGAAACCGTTACGTGACGATCAAAACGCCCGGGACGCAAAAGCGCTGGATCGAGAATGTCGGGCCGGTTGGTCGCGGCGATGATGATTACGGAATCGCTTCCTTGAAAACCATCCATCTCACCAAGAATCTGGTTCAGCGTTTGTTCACGCTCATCGTGACCACCACCAAGTCCAGCACCACGCTGACGTCCGACGGCGTCGATCTCGTCAATGAAGATGATCGCCGGAGCCTGAGCTTTGGCCGTCGCAAACAGGTCACGAACACGGCTGGCACCGACACCAACAAACATTTGAATGAATTCACTACCGTTGACGCTGAAGAAAGGCACGCCGGCTTCGCCAGCCACGGCGCGGGCCAGCAACGTCTTTCCAGTTCCCGGAGGTCCGATCAGCAACGCTCCCTTGGGGACGCGACCGCCGAGTTTCTGGAATTTACTTGGGTCTTTGAGGAACTCGACGATCTCACCAAGATCGGCTTTGACGCCTTCAAGTCCTGCCACGTCTTTGAAGGTGATGGGTTGCTCTGAGGCTTCGTACTTCTTGGCTGGGCTGCGAGAGAAATTTGAAAGGAATCCACCGCCACCCATCATTTGGCTTTGCGATCTTCGGAAAGACAAAATCATGAACAGGAGCAGGCCAAGCGAAAACATAATCAGCGCCGCGTAGTACCAAGCGAAGATGTCAGAATTGTTTTCGTCAAATTCGACGTTAACCCCAGCCTCTTTGACGGCCTCGATTACCTTGGCACGGCTGGGGGCATCGTCGGGAATATCAACCGAAAAACGCTTTGTCAGCTTCGCGTCGGCTTTGGGAGCGACGCGATTGCCCTCTGCGTCGTAGGTTGACTCGGCATCCGGGATCCTTTTGAAGATACCCGTGGCGCCACCCGGCGTGAACTTCATGTACTCGATCATGCAGCCTACGGGATTGTCGTCATCATCGGTGATTACGTCGCCGTTGGAATCTTTACCTTCGAGAAGATTCTGAAAGTAGCTGTACTTAATCGATGACGGACCATCACTCCAGTTGTAGAGGATCATCAACATCAAAGCTGCCAAAAGCAGCAGAGGAATCAGAAAGTTTGGGTTCCGCGATGCAGATCGAGAGCGCTTGTCGTCGGAGTCTCGTTCGTTGTCTCGTTCGTTGTCCATTGAGTCCCTTGGCTGGATCTCGGCAATCGGCCCGGTGGTCCAATCACCATCTCCAATACCTTGGATTCAATGAAAAGATGATGGGCGGCTGGGCGTTGCCGTTAATGTTGTGCGCGAGTCAAATTGTACAAAAGAAACGAGTGGTTGACGATGGAGGTTTGCTGGCGAGGCAAGCGATTTTCAACAGACCGATCGTTTTTGTTGAGAAACCGACTTTCAAATTCTCGGTGGGTGAAACTTCCGATTCAATTCTATCCATACTGCTCTTGGGGACTCCTAAGCCAATAACTTGCCAATTACGCAGCGATCAACAAATCGGCTGGGTTTTATCCGGAATTATGGCACTTCAAGTAGTAAATTAACTCGCGAGTTTTCACTTGAGCCGGGAGTTTGTCGATCAACTCAGAGGTTTGCCCCCCAGGATGCTGTTCAAGGAAGGTTTCGATTTGATCAATCTTTGCCTGATCCAAGAGCCAACTTTGTTGTGCAGGCAGATGGTTCTCGATCGCTTCGATGGCGTGTTTGAAAACCGTCGCTTCGTCGAGTTGTCGAGCGTGACTCAATTGGGCTGGGGAATAGCCACCGGCAAGCAACCACCAAGTCCGATAGTAGTTCGGTTTGGACACGTTGAGCTCGGGTAGATCGATACGAATTTGCGGAGGCGATTCAGCCTGAGACGGCGCGTCATCTGTTTCGTGTTCAGTTTCTGTTTCAGTTTCAGTTTCCAAGTCGGCTTCGTCGTCCAATTCCTCCGTCCGTTCGGTCGGCTGAGGCAGTTTTGAAAATAGGTCCTTGATGTTGGGCGTAGAGTTGGCTTGATTGGTCGGTTGGGTGATTTGTGTTTCTTCGCCGCTCACATCCTCAAGAGCCGGATCCTCTTCCAATTCGGGGACTACAAGTTTTTCCTCGATGACATCCGATTCAACATTCTCCGGCTCAGGTTCTGGGGCCTGCGCTACGTATGGGGTTTTTCCTCGTAGCATTCTCGACAACTGGTTGACCAGCTTGCTGGGCATCATCGTGGTCAAGTCGATGTTTTCGATGCCCGCCATCAATTTGCGCCCCGTGGGCGAGACTTTTGTGGTTGGGCGAAACTTAGTTGCCGAAACCTGTTCGATAAAGCCTTGCTGAATCAGGAAGTCCATCAACTCAACGACGTCGGACTGCCGAAGCGGTTTAAGCAAACCAAAGGTGCTGAGTTTTGAGTATCGTTTGACCTTTTGCGAAGACGAGCCAGTCAACATTTGGGCGATTATAGTTTTACCGACCCGTCCTTGAGTTCGCGCCGTTCCGCTGAGTGCGACTTGGGCGGCATACATGCAGGCGTCGCTGTCAGAATTCCTCGCTGTGCCGATAGGAGTTTTTGATTGGGTGGAACAGTTGTCGCAATTTCCGCACAAATCACGGTCCGGGTCACCGAAGTATTCAAGTATTTCAAGCTGTCGGCATCGCTGGGTTGTCGCGAAGCGAATCACGGTTTGAAGTTTTTCGAGTTCGGCCTCTTGTCGCCGAGAGAGTTCGCCAAAGTCGATGCTCAGTTCATTGAACGGCCGAGTGCGATCAGAAACGTAGATCGCGCGTCCACGAAAAGGAGGGATGTAGTCAATCATCGGAAGTTTAGTCAACTGCCGGATCGCGCGGTTGACCGCATCCCATTTCATGTCCAGTCGCTCAGCAAGGTGTTTAGTCTGAAATGTCACTCGCTCATTGCGAAATGTGCCCACGAGTTGCTCAAGCCCTTTAAGTACATGCCTCTGCGAACGAGCATCGCGAGGCAAAAAGTCGATCAGTGTTGGCAAGTCGGATTCTATCTTGATAGCGGCCGAATTCTGTTTGCTGTCCAGTCGCTCGATCGCGCCGGCTTTTTCAAGCAGGTTTGCACAGGTTCCAATTCCGCTGGTTCCAATCGAAAGGTCAAGCTCGTCTTTGATATCCTGCAGCGTCGTTTCGATCGGTTCACCGGGGACGGAGCAAAGGTATTCGTAAACCTGTTTGATGACCGCTCGGGAAGGGTAAGAGTTCTCGATGAAAAACTCTTGGATGAATTTGTCTTGAAACGAATAAAGCATCAAGCACTGTGATGGTTTTCCGTCTCGCCCTGCCCTGCCGGCCTCTTGGTAATAAGCCTCAATACTGCCGGGTAGGTTGTAATGCACGACAAAGCGCAGGTCCGATTTGTCGATCCCCATCCCAAACGCATTGGTGGCAACGATGATTTCAATCTTGCCAGACATGAATTGTTCTTGGACTTTCCGCCTTGAGTCCGGCGTTAGTCCCGCGTGATAAAATGCGATCTTGCGTTTGATTTTGCTTTGAAGTAGCTCGACCAAGTGCTCGCAGTTTTTACGAGTGGACGCGTAAACGATTCCGCAACCTTTGGTGCGATTCAAAAAATCTATCAACTGGTTATCTTTGTCCATGTTGCCGTTGGGCGATTGGACCTTCAGTTTCAAATTCGAACGTGCAAAACCAGTGACGAACTTCGCAGGCGTTTTCAGCTGCAATATTTTGACAATGTCGGCTTGAACAAACGAGGTCGCGGTGGCGGTCAAGGCGATGGTTTGCGGGTTGCCTAGGCGCTCCCGCAATCTTCCCAGTCTGGCGTAGTCAGGTCTGAAGTCATGTCCCCACTGGCTGATACAGTGGGCTTCGTCAACGGCCAGCAATTGGATCTTTGTTTTTTCGACCGCTCGCATGAACGAGTTACTTCGAAGTCGCTCCGGCGCGATGTAGACGAGCTTGAACTGCCCGTTGGTCATGCCATAAATTCGGGATTGCTGCTCGTCCAGAGTGAGCGAGCTGTTGATGAAGGTGGCGGGGATTTCAATCTCGTCCAGCGCGTCGACTTGGTCTTTCATCAGCGCGATCAATGGCGAGATCACGATCGTGACTCCCTCACGGGCAATCGTGGGGAGCTGGTAACAGAGGCTTTTCCCTCCGCCGGTGGGCATGATGCAAAGCGTATCCTGACCACCAAGAACAGCGTCGATCACGTTCTTTTGGCCTGGGCGGAACACCTCAAGGCCGAAATTGCCCAGCCATTTTTCAGGTTGAAGGGTTTCTTCAATCACGTTCGTTCGTTCAGTCGTTTGATTGTGAAACGCGTTGGTGTAAATACGGCCAAAACTAGATTTTGTTTGGCGAAGCATGATTATAAAACGCGGCTTTCTCACCGAACAGTCACCCGATTCTCTGTTTTGTTGGGGGAACGCTGCGGTGGATCGACCGACATGTTCGTTTTTGAAACGCAGAGGCGCAGAGCTCAGAGAGGAAGCTGTGCGATGGAAGTCTCAGCGTCTCTACGTTTCGATCTTTTTTGCGTATGCCCTGGCGCATCTTTTTCTCAACTCAATCAGGAATTCTATAAACATTGCGGCACTTTTTCGCGTAGGATCATGTGTGGAGACGAGCAAGCGGTTGGGAACCATGATTTCGATTCAACATCTAAGCAAGACATTCAAGACGGGCCAGCGGTCACTGTTGGCGGTCGATGATGTTTCATTCGAAGTCAACCAAGGAGAGGTCTACGGCCTGCTGGGGCCCAATGGTGCGGGCAAAACGACGGTGATGCGAATGATTTTGGGATTGCTGCGGCCAGATTCTGGTTTCGCTCAGATCGCGGGCTCTCGCAGTGATCAGCAGCCAGACGAGGTCAAACGAAGCGTTGGGTTTGTGTCGGCTTCGGCCGGCGTTTATCAGTGGCTTACCGGACGTGAAATGTTGGCGTTTTTTGGTGACATCTATGGCTTGGAAACAGCAGAGATTGCAGCGAGGATTTCTGAGCTTTCCAAGATCCTTGATCTTGATGACTTTATCGATCAAACCTGTGCTACGCTCAGCACGGGACAAAAACAACGTTTGAGTCTGGCGAGGGCTTTGATCCACGATCCGCCGGTGATGATTTTGGATGAACCAACGCTCGGCCTCGACGTGGTCGGCTCGCAAGTCATCTTCAACTACATTGACGTCTTGAAGCAACGCAACAAGGCGATCATCTTGTGCACTCACCGTCTGGAGCAGGCCCAGCGAATCTGTTCGAGATTTGGGTTACTGCATTACGGAAGAAAAGTCCTCGACGGGACGATGGAGGACTTACAGGCCCAAACGGGCAAGTCGGATCTGGTTGAAATGTTTGTGGGTTTGATCGATGCTCATCGACAGGGCAAAGATTCCAGTGCTGAGCCTGAAGTTCCACAAACTGCCGGTTCATAGTAGACGAGTTTCAATTTTTCGGATGCTTGATGACCGAGCCAACTAACCCAGATGATCCAGCTGCCGTTGAATCGGACGCTCTTGGATCTACGACTTTAAAGTCGGACGACGCGCCTCGGCCAGCGCGGAGAAAGTATCGGCTCAGAAGGCTGATGCTCAAAGAGCTTCGGGAGACGTTGCGCGATCGGCGGACGATTGTGACGCTGCTGTTGATGCCGCTGCTGGTGTATCCGGCACTTAGTCTGGTCTTCAAGACTTATTTGCTTTCCAACCTTGATTTGCTCGGTGGTGATGAACCGATTGAGTTGATCATTGCGTACAGTGGCGACACTAGTGATGACGATATTGGAATTGCGCTCGGAATGATGGCGGCGGGCATCGAACAGTCGACCAAGCTTGAACAGCGAAAACAACAGTCGGAAAAACAAAAACGTGCTTCGAATCTGCCAGGTGAAGCTCTCGATTCGTCCAACGGGAAATTGGGTGAACCCAAAAGAAGGTTCGTCAAGTTTTCTGAACACAAGCGATATTTCATTTCTCCTAATGACGTTACCCAGACGCTTGAGTCGCGCGTGGAGTCTGGCATGGCTGATGTCGGCGTGTTCCTGTCGAGGAAGAACCGACAAGAATGGGAGATTGGTGAGATCCGGATCGTCGCACGCAACGACCAAATCTCGCAGTTAGCCAAGAGTTACCTTGAAGGAAGGTTGGAGACTCTCAACGATTTCGACTTGCGGCGGAGATTGAACAGAATTGGACAGCCGGTTGGACCTTTATTGCCATTTGAAGAGTCGATTGTTGGACCGGTCGAAGATCAATCGGGCAGTTTTCCGTTGGCGTCGTTGGTGCCTCTGATTCTGGTCATGATGACGATCACGGGAGCTGTCTATCCAGCCATTGATCTGACTGCGGGCGAACGGGAGCGTGGAACGCTCGAAACATTGATGGCGGCGCCGGTGCCCCGGTTTGGAATTCTGTTTTCCAAGTTCACCGCCGTTCTAACGGTTGCCGTTTTGACAGCCGTGTTGAACCTGATAGGAATGTTTGCAACCGTTTGGGCCTTTCAACTGGATAAGCAATTCGGGATTGGCGTTTTCAATATCTCGGTGATGTTTCAGGTTCTGCTGTTGTTGATTTTGTTCGCCGCTTTTTTTTCGGCGTTGCTGTTGGCGGTGACCAGTTTTGCAAAAAGTTTCAAAGAAGCTCAGGTCTACCTCATTCCGATCATTTTGTTTTCGCTTGGTCCGGGTTTGATGGCGATGGCTCCGGGAATGTCGCTCAACGGAGTCTATTCAGTCGTGCCGATGATCAACATTTTGCTGTTGGCCCGCGATGTGATCCTTAACGAAGTCCAATTGATACCGGCGATCGTGACGGTTGCTTCGACGTTGTTCTATTCGTACCTGGCACTTAGATGGGCCGCGTGGATTTTTGGATCCGACGGTATCCTCGGGGCTGGCCATGGAAGTTTCGCAGAGATTTTTCATCGCCCACTGAGCGTCAATCGCGTCGTGCCGATCTTTGCGACTTTGTTTTGCCTGGTGCTGTTGGTGCCGATCAACTTTGCATCGCTTGGTTTTCTGGGACGGCTTGCCAGTGAAACGGCCGCCGATTTGCAGTACCGATATACTCTGATGGGCGTGTTTACCTTTTTCGCGTTTATGGTCGTTCCGTGGATTGTGGCTCGCCATCAGAACACCGACATTGGATCCGGGTTTGGGCTCAAGTCGCCAAAAGTGGTCTTTGTTTTGGCTGCGATTCTGATTGGCGTCAGCCTCTGGACTATCGTGATGTCGATGACGACGGGCTGGCATGCAATTTACGGATACTTGTTTGGAGCCGAAGCTCAGGCTCAGTGGCATCATCGGCTGGTGGAAGTCGCGTCGGGTCAGTTCGAACGAATTCAGCAGGTTTCGCCTTGGGTCATCCTGATTTGCTTTTCCATCATTCCAGCGGTCTGTGAAGAGTGGTTCTTCCGTGGGATGCTGCTGAGGTCGCTGTTGAAATCGAATTCGGTTTGGAAAGCGATCCTGATCTCGGCTGTTGTGTTTGGAGTTTTTCATACGCTGGGCAACAGCGCGATCGCGATCGACCGCTTGATCCCGTCGACGTTGGTTGGAATCATGCTCGGCTATCTGGCGTATAAATCGGATTCGATCTTGCCTGGGATTGTTTTGCATTGCTGCAACAACGCGATCGTGATCTTTTTGGCTTATTTTGAACCTCAGCTTCGCGAGCTGTCGTGGTTCCCGGGAAAAGACGATCCGATTCCGGTACAGTGGGTCGTGGGAGGTTGTTTGGTTACCGCGATCGGAATTGCTTTGATTTATCTTTCGAAGCGACCATCGGAAACAGCACAGACTCTCAGTTCTGATCAAGCATCAGTTGCTGAAGCCATTTAGAAAGCGCAGGTTAGGATGAGACCGTCATTGCTCGCAAGTGTTTTGTCTTTGTCAATTGTTTTGGTGTTGAGATCGGTCGCTTGTGCGCAGCCTGCAGAAGTTTCTGGCATCCAAGTTCCCGAGGGCTTTCGCGTCACCCAAGTCGCGACTGACGCAATCGCAACCAATATTTACTCGATGGCCGTCAGCCCCGAAGGCCAAACGTTTGTTACTGGCCCCGGCTACATCAAGATTCTTCTTGATTCGGATGGCGATCGCGTTTTCGATTCAACCAAGACTTACTCGAACCTGCCACGATCGGGGGCTCAGGGAATTTGCTTTGATGGAGACGACTTGATTTGTTCCGGCGACGGGGCTTTGCTCAAGTTTACTGATGCCAACAAGGATGGAATTGCCGACGGGCCGCCGACGAAAATCTTTTCAATCAAAACCGGAGGGGAGCACGACGCACATTCGGTTCGCAAGGGGCCCGACGGTTGGTGGTACGTGCTGGCTGGAAACAGCACCACGATTTCTGATGAGTTTTTTGCAGATCCCTATTCACCTGTGAAGAATCCTCGGGCCGGATTTCTGTTGCGAATCAGTCCTGATTGGACACGCAAGCAGATTTACTGTCATGGGTTTCGTAACGCCTACGATTTCGATTTCAATTCGATTGGCGAAGTCTTTGTTTTTGACAGCGATGGTGAGCGGGATGCTTCATTGCCTTGGTACCGTCCCACCCGCGTTTTCCGGATGCGACCAGGAGATGACGCGGGGTTTGTTGATCGAAGCTGGAAACGCCCAAGCTATTTTTTCGACATGCCTCTCGAGGTTGGATCGCTTGGACGAGGTAGTCCAACCGGCGTGATCGTTGGTCAATCAAAGAGTTTTCCGGCTGCGTTTGATGACGCGATTTTTGTCGCGGACTGGACTTTTGGTCGCGTTGTCGCGTTCCAGCGTGATCGCAACGGAAAGTACGATCGAGGAAGTGAGTTTGCAGTTGCCAATGGACAGTTCGGTTTCGCGGTGACTGATTTGGATTTTGAAAAAGACGGCAGTCTGCTGGTCAGCGTTGGCGGGCGCGGAACGCAGGGCGGAGTTTATCGAGTCAGCTACGTTGGCGCTGGCGAAGAGGAGCAAGCCACCGAAGATTCTGTAACGTGGACCAAGACGAAGCGTTTTATTTCGAAAGCCAAGGCACAAGGGGCAACGAAGGCGGAGGTCGTTGCGGCGTTGAATTCGTCTGACGCACGGCGACGAGAGTGTGCGTTGGAGGCGTTGCTCGTAGGACCGCTCAATTGGAGAGTTTTGGATCCACGCCCGAATAATAGGGAAATTGTTGATGCGCTGGTTGGGGCAGCCAAGCAACTGACTGCCCGCGAATCAGTACTGCTCGCTCGGATTCTGCCTTCGATCTCCAGCGGATACCAACAAGAAATCCTTGGACAGTTGACTGAGTTTCGAGCCGGAATCGCCAACGGCTTGACCCGTCACTCTGTCAATGATGGCAAACTCGATTCAGAAACGCTTGAACTTGCTTTGAGCATGCTCCCGAGTGGAGGCCAAGACGTTGGCGCTCTCGCCCGGTTGGGACAGATTGCACTTGGCGGTTGCGGCGCCAACGGCGAACAGGCGATGTTTGTCGGTTACTCGTCTCGGCACCAGATTGAACTACGGGAATCAGATCGGCAACGGTATTCGGATCTGCTGGCAGAGGCACTGGCCAACACTTCGGATCAAACATCGAGAGAGGAGATCGGGCGACTGGCGGCGATGCTAGGCGTTGGTTCCGAAAAACTTCAATCTTTGATGGCTCAGCAGCTAACCACCCAGGCCAGCGTGCCTCAAGATATTCATTGGCTCAATTGCATCAGCCAAATTTTAGGTCAGTCTGACAATGATAAGACTCACATTCCGGCTGAGTTAGAATCCAAGTTGGCCAACGCCTTGATCGGTATCGGTGGGAAACTTGAAAGAGACGATTTAAACATTGATCGAAATTTCTATCCGCGTCTAAAAACGCTGGTTGGTTCATTGTTTGAGAACTCCGGTTTGAGCTTCGCCGAGCGAGTCGTAGAGCAGATGACCGGAGCTGAATCGGAAGTATTTTTGTTTCAAAGCCTGCCTCAATCAGCGAAAGAGGCTAGGCAAACCGCGCTGGGCAAATTTGCTCAGGCGATCGAAAACTCTGCGGCTTCAGCCACTTCAGCTCAGTTAAAAGTACTGGCTAACGATTCGTCGGGGAAGTATCTCCCGCTGATTCGCAGTTTGGCGAACCGGTCTGAGTTTCGCGGTCTGGCGATCAAAGCGATCTCTAACGCTCCCGTTGCAGACGATCGAGAGCTGTTGTTGGCCGGATTGGAATCGGCGGAATTGGGGACGCTTAAGCATGCTGCAATTGGATTGCGGCGCATTTTCGACGAGTCGCGGCCCAAAGAATTGGCTGCTTCGATCGCGGCGGCGCGTCGATTGGGCTGGGACAAGTCATCCGTCTCAGTTCGTGATCAGTTGATGATGCTTGCGGCCAAGCATGACCCCAATTCGGCTGAAGAAATCGGCTATCAATCCAAGAAAGAAGAAATGAACCAGTCAGGTTTGCTGGACCTCTGGGAGGAAGTTGTTTCCACTGAGTACCCTGAGCAGTACAAACAGGCTTTTAAGAGCAGCGGCCCTGTTGACTGGAACAAGGCAAGGACGCGAATCGGCGCGATTGCTTGGGACACCGGGGATGCGGTGCGTGGGAGCGGGCTGTACAAGTCGCTTCAATGTGCGGCTTGTCATGACGGCGGATCTCGATTGGGCCCAAAGCTGGAAGGGCTTTCGAAACGCTTTTCTCGCGAGGACATTTTCAAGTCGATTCTCATGCCCGATCAGCAGGTCCCCCAACGCTACCGCGCACTTGTGATCGAAACTCTCGATGGGAAACTTTATCGCGGCAGCCAAGTCTATGACTCAGTCGATGGAATTACGTTGCAGCAGGTTGATGGTACCACCGTGCGAATCAACAAGCAGGACATTGAGGATCGAACCTTGTCCGCGAAATCATTGATGCCTGCAGGACTGTTGAAAGATAGCTCAGATCAAGATTGGGCCGATCTGTACAAGTATTTGATTACCAAGTAGCCAGCTTCAATGTGGGCTCGGCTAGTGGTCTTTCAGACATGATGTTGGCGCTGTCATTCAGCGTTGGCAACAACGGGTTGTACCTGTGGGACTCGCACTCCGCGGGACTCTTCACCGTTGAGCCAACTCGATGCGACTAATGGAGCGATCAGAATATAAAGTCCCAGCAATAGCACGAACGTTCCGACGCCTCCAATGAAGTTGCGGGCCTTTTCACGTCCTTTGGTTTCCGCGATCACACGCGCGACTTTCATTTGAAAGCACCAGCCTTCATTGAGAATCGAAGTGAAAATCATCATTCCGCCGATTGTCATTGCGACAGTAGCGACAAATAGATCTCGAAGTTCCATGAAAACCATCCTGTAATTGAAGCGTCAATCTCGTTGTTGGTTTTGGTCGTCTACGGTTGTCCCGTTGCTGGGTATTATAGCTGCACCACTTCACACGGCTAACAGTGGCTTTGGTTGTGCTGGGATTCCAATATAATCGCGGTAGAAGTTTTTGGCTCCACTGGTATTGTTCCCGCACATCATGCGGATCGTTGTTAAATGAGTTTATCTCCCCTCAAAATTATCGGCATCAGGACACTCTTGATTGCACTGGCAGCACTAGTGCTAGGCGACGTTGATCCGCACGCTGCAAGCTTGCTGGCTCAAGATCGAATGCCATCAACGCGTTACGAAGCAATCGTGTGGTTGGAGTCCGAGCGAAACACCGTCACTAAGAATGATGCTGGTGAAGTCACTGAAGTCATCATCGACTTCGTCCCAGATGTTTTTGTGGTAGGCGATCTCGACATCTTTCCGAAACTGGAATTGCTGAAGGTCAACTACACGGGGCAGTTCTACGACCGCCACATGTCAGGGATCGCGCGGCTGAAGTCGCTGAAAGTTTTTGAAGTCGATTATTGCGATGAGATTTCGGAAGCCAGTATTTCTGTGCTTCGATATCTTCCCAAACTTGAGGAAGTCAAGTTGAAGGATTGCGAGGCGGTTTACTCGTTGAAGTCTCTCGCCGAATGTCAATCGCTCAAGAAAATTGATTTGTCCAGCAACGACCATCTCGATTTTGAGGTGCTCAAAAGCTTGAGGCGATTACCAAAGTTGGAATCGTTGGTGCTTGACGAAAACTCTAGCCTCGAAGACCAACATCTTCGCTGGTTGAAAGGGATCAAAACTCTGACCGAGCTTAGCCTGAGCGAGTGTGACGGGCTGACAGACGAAGTGTTCGAACAATTAGGAGCGATTCCAAATTTGAAGAAGCTCGTGATTCAGGGTAACAGAAAGATCACTGGCGAGCTGATTGGCAAAATGAAAGGAGCGTCGCTTGAGGACCTTAACCTAAGGGGTTGCGGGCTCAGCGACGAGTCACTGGCGAATTTCAAACACTTGACCTCGATTCGGAAGTTCGATTTCTCTCGCAACCACGAGATCAAGGGCCCAGGTTTGGCGGTGCTCGTTAATTTCAAGAGCCTCGAAGAACTGCAGCTTTCGGGGATGAACGTTACCAATGACCAGCTAAGATCTTTCGATGGCATTACGACTCTTAAGAAGATCAACTTGTCGAATTCTTCCAAGGTATCGGGAGTCGGTTTGACTGCGTTGACGAATTCAAAATCAGTTAAGGAGTTGAGGCTCAATGGATGCCGGAGAATTGATTCCGAGGACCTGGCGGAGATCATCAAATTCAAGAATCTCGAAGTGCTGGATTTGACTAATACGAAAATCAAACCTGCGGGCCTTGAGTTGCTCGGGCAGTTGGAGTCTTTGAGGGAGCTTAATCTGTCGGAGTGCAATTGGATTGACGATGCGACAATGGTGAAGGTTGCCAAGTTTCCGGCGCTTCAGGAGATTCAGTTATCCAAAGTTCTCCGCTTGACTGACAAGGCGATCGAGAATCTGGCAGAATCCAAAACGATCAAGTCCCTTGATCTTAGAGACAACAGGAATATTACTGGCGTTGGGTTGGCGAGCTATGCGGAGAATCAGGATTTGGTTCAGATTCGACTTTATGATTTGGAAAAATTGTCAGCCAAAGGGTTGAGGCACTTGAAGGGTCTCGCTTCGCTGGAGTACCTCGGCCTTGAACTGCATGAGAAACGTTGGACTCGAGAGCATATGTTGGCGCTTCATGAGTTTCCCCGCCTCAAGAAGGTCGTTGTCAGAGGGACGTCAAAACTGGATGAGGGGCTGTATCGAGAAATGGTCGATTCGCAGCCGATGTATGGGGAGCCGTATGAGGATGATTTCTTTGATGAGGAGAAGTAGCTGGTGGTCGACGCCTCATAGTAGCTCGGCTCTCCGAGGCTGTGATTTTATTAGCCGTTTGGGCGATAGCCCCGGTTGAACTGCCATTAACCGTGGCTATCGCCAAAACGGCTGATGTTGTTAAGGAGGGTTTTGAAAAAATCTCAACCTATCCGAGGCGTGGATATTACCCCAAAGACATCTTGCTTGCGCCGTCTTGCTGGTGCGAATCGCGATATCGAAAAGGCTCTAAGTTGAAGCCGCAAGAAATGGCGCATAAAAAAAGACGCAGTCCTGAGGACATACGTCTTTGTTTTTTCTCTGGCAGGTCGACTCTTCCAGTCGGCCCTTTAAAGAATGTTAGTTGCAACCGCATGGAGCAGGTGCACAACATGGGGCCGGTGCTGGTTCGCAGCATGGCTCTGGTCTACAAGCTTGACGCGCGTCGCGGCACTGGGCCAATTTTTCGCGTAGTTTTTGGAAGCAGTTTTTCTTGCATGGATCAACTTCAACGTCGACCAAAGCAAGTCGTTTGCGAGAAACGCATTCTTTGACTGAAACAAGCTTTCGCTTCGTGCATCCGCACTCGTCTGTGACACAAGTTGACTTGAGACGGCAGACTTCTCGAGAGACGTCGACAAGAGCCAACTTCTTGCGAGTTTTTGGCGGGCAAACTGGAGCTGGCTCGCAACAAACTGGAGTTGGAGCACATCCGCAATCTTGTGCAGAACTGATCATTGGAAAGCTAAGTGCAACAGCCATGATTGCTGAAAAAACGAATTTAAACATTTAGAGTACCTTTTTGATTGTGAATGGAGCCACGTTCTCCGTAACCTTTACACACCAGAAGGACCGTGGCGAAAAAGGCTCGCGTTTTTGAGACAAAAAAGCCGTTAGTCGATAGCAAATTCGGTTTAGTTCACATAATTGTTATAAACGGATCGTGATTTGTGTCATACGGCGCTGAAAGAGGGCAGTCTTTTCTCGCGCTTTTTGAGTTCGAAATTGCCAGACCTGAGAGGCGAAGGAGTGCTTTAGGTAAACCCAGCGTACAAAAAAACGCCGACCAGAAGTTGGCCGGCGTCTATTGCTTCCATCGTTCATGCTGCGGTTAATAGGCCGTGGCAAGTTTTGGGGCCGATGGCGGTATGCCCCTTATGGTCATCGAGATTGGGTCATCTCAATGACTTTCTATCGAGTCGCGCCAGCTAAATCAATTTAACTTGACGAAGCGACTCGCGTTTTTCTAGTGCATGTGATCGTGGTCGTGACTATTGCCTTTTTCCTTGGGCTTTTCGGCGATCAGTGCGTCACTGGTAAGCAACAAAACTGAAACACTTGCAGCGTTGGAAAGAGCTGTCTGTGTGACCTTGGCAGGGTCAATAACACCTGACTTGACCAAGTCTTCGTAGACATCGGTCAGGGCGTTGTAGCCAAAGTTGGCTTTTCCGCCAAGAACCTTTTCGCAAACGATGCCGCCATCTTGACCTGCGTTAGACGCGATCATGTGTAGCGGAGCGCGGCAGGCTTTGACAACGATGTTGTAGCCAGTGATTTCGTCTTGAGACAAATCTTTGTCCGGCTTGACCTGACTGGAAGCTCGTAGCAACGCCACGCCACCACCAGGAAGAATGCCAGATTCGACGGCTGCTCGAGTCGCGTGCAAAGCGTCCTCAACACGAGCTTTCTTTTCTTTCATTTCGCTTTCAGTTGCGGCACCAACGTTTACCTTGGCAACACCACCGGCCAACTTGGCCAAACGCTCTTCGAGCTTCTCACGATCATAATCGCTGGTGCAGTTTTCGATCTCGCGACGAATCTGGTCGATTCGGCCTTTGATCTCGCTGCTCTTGCCAGCCCCTTCGATGATCGTTGTGTTGTCTTTGCCAACGATGACCTTTTTGGCTCGGCCAAGTTCAGTCAAGCCAAGCTGGTCGAGCTTCATGCCCAGTGCTTCAAAGATCGCTGTTCCGCCGGTTAGCAGAGCGATGTCTTCCATCATTGCCTTACGGCGATCACCGTATCCAGGAGCTTTGACGGCACAGCAGTTAAATGTTCCACGCAATCGGTTGATCACAAGCGTTGCGAGGGCTTCGCCTTCAACGTCTTCGGCAATGATCAACAGAGGCTTGCCTTGCTGGACAACTTGTTCAAGCAGAGGAACAAGGTCCTTAATGTTGGTGATTTTCTTTTCGAAAACCAAGACGTAAGCGTCCTCGAGGACGGCTTCCATGGAAGTCGTTTCGTTGACGAAGTAAGGCGAAAGATAGCCGCGATCGAACTGCATTCCCTCAACCCATTCGACTTCGGTAGAGAGGCTCTTGCCTTCGTCGACTGTGATGACGCCGTCTTTACCGACCTTTTCCATCGCTGAAGCGAGAAGCTCACCGATTTCAGCGTCGTTATTGGCGGCGATCGAAGCGACGTTGGCCATTTCTGACTTGTTCTTGATCTTGATCGACATTGAACCAAGCTTGTCGCAGATGTCAGCGACGGCTGTCTCAATGCCTTGCTTCATTTGGATCGGGTTGACGCCAGCGGTGACGGCCTTGAGGCCCTCATTGAAAATCGCTTCTGCCATTACAGTCGCAGTCGTTGTTCCATCACCAGCAACGTCGCTGGTTTTGCTGGCGACTTCGCGAACCATCTGAGCGCCCATGTTTTCATAAACGTCTTCAAGTTCGATTTCCTTGGCGACGCTGACACCGTCTTTGGTGACCGTGGGCGAGCCAAAGCTCTTTTGCAAAATCACGTTGCGGCCTTTTGGACCAAGCGTGACTTTGACCGCGCGGGCCAGTTTGGAAACGCCCCGGCGAATTGCTTCGCGGGCTTCTTGTTCAAAGGCAATCATTTTTGCCATGGGAATGCTCCTGAGTTCAGGTTAAGTGTATTTGTGTAGATGGTTGTTTTGTTCAGTGACTACTCGATGATCGCCAAGACATCGTCCTCACGCATCAGCAGGTACTCGTCGTCGCCGATCTTGATTTCGTCAGGGCCATAACTGGTGAAAATGACCTGATCACCAGGTTTGACTTGGAGTGGGCTGCGCGAGCCGTCTTTAAGGATCCTGCCTTCGCCGACTGAAATCACTGTGCCTCGTGATGGTTTGTCTTGAGCTCCACCGGGCAAGAAGATTCCACCGGCAGTCTTCTCAAGTGATTCTTCACGCTCGACAACGATGCGTTCGCCAAGCGGCTGAAGTTTCGTGCCTTTTTTCGCTTTTTTCTTTTTCGCGGCCACTGCCATGATCAACTCCTAGTTGGTCGATTTGGGGTTTATTAGCTGTTAATTTTGCATGGTTTGGCAGGCAACGTCGATCAGTTCGAACGAGCTAGATCGGACCTCAAGCCTGACATTTTTGCGTACTCAAAAATGAATAACCACTGTAAGGCAACTGGCGCGCCAAATCGCTTGATCTGCGGAGATGCGATCCAAAAAAATCGAATAAATCTTCAGAGGCTCAAACAAAATGGTGGGATAGGCTTCCAGCCTGTCATTTTCAATCTCCAAGCCACTGGCAAGCAAGATGCCTGTCCCGCCTCTACACAAATCGGCTCAACCGGTTTGAATTTTGAACCAACGAGCCGTCCAAGTTTGTGACAGATTGTCAGCGAAACCTGGATCGCATTGGCAAGTTCATCCGATGAGCCGATCCAACTACTCCCGAACCAAGTGCCGAGCTGGCGGGTGGATTGAATCAGTTCAGGAGTCGTTTAACCAGAAAAACCTTGCTTAAACGTTGTTTTTTCGTGAAGCGAGGTGAATGTCAAGCCGTTTAACAGGTTGGCGGTTGCCAAATTGAGAGTGCATAACACAATAGAACGTGCGGTTTCGCGTTTCGTTTGCCTGAAACTGCCCTACGGGTCTTTTCTCGACGTTTGAGCGGTAGTTCCAAGGAAAGCGGAATATGGCGATCAAGGTTAAATGTGGTAAGTGCGATGCTGGTTTCAAGGCAAAAGATTCTTTGGCTGGTCGGAGGGTTAAATGTCCCAAGTGCAAAGAGCCCTTGAAGATTCCTGAGCCAAAAAAAGCGACCAAGACTGTCGCCGCTTCGCCAGCCCCTGTTGCCAGCCACAATCCACTACTCGATTTGCTTGATGAGCAGAACGTCCGCTCGGCCGTTCGCGGCCCGATGTGTGAGAATTGTGCTGGAGAGTTGGAACCGGGCGCGATCATTTGCATGGAGTGTGGTTTCAACCAGGAGACTGGTGGTCAGCTTGAGACAGAGGCCTACGAAGACGATTCCGAATCAGGCGCCGAATCGGCGATGAGCGACGCTGATCGGATCATGGCCAAAGCCGAAAGAGATATCGATGACATGCCCGTCGCCGCTGATGATCAGGACTTTGGTGATGGCGCGGCTTCTTACTTGATTGCCGCTGTTGCCTGCGTGGTTGGTTTGATCATGATCGGAATCGGCATCGTGGTTATCTATTCGATGGACTGGGTCAGTTTATGGCTTAACTCCGGAGCGATCAGCTTTATCGCGTCGTGTTTGCTTTACTTTTCCATGGCGATTTGGATCACCGTCGTAGCATTCCGTCAGAAACCTGGGCATGGAATCGCTTGCATCTGTACCGGATTCCTGTGGTGTATCGTTTACGGATTCATGCAGGGCAAAACGTTGCTGCTTCCGACTGTCGTTTTGCTGGCTGGCTTTTTGATCGGGGCGGCCTCGGGGGCGTATGTTAGTTACAATGGTTGGGGGCCAACCGAGGGTTCGCTTCAGATTGAATCGCAAGACGAATCGTTTGGCGATTTTGATTTGGCCTTTTTGATGGAAGATGTTGGCCCGGCAACAGTTGGAATTCGGCTTCACGAACTCAAGGGCTGTGGTGCGTTTGTAAGTACAAGCTCGACGAGGCTGTGATTTTATTAGCCGTATTGGCACTAGCCCAATGGCCCTTACTTCGCCTGCAAAATTGTAGCGTTTGGGCGCGAGCCCTCCGGTTTCTCAAAGTTCGGCTTGAATAAACCGGGGAGCTTGCGCTCCACCGCTACAAAGTAAGGGCCATTTGGCGCTAGGCACGGCTGAATCGCCGTTAACCTTGGCTAGCGCCAAAACGGCTGGTGTTGTTAGGGCGTGTTTTGAAAAAATCACAACCTCGACGCGCAAGGTTGCAGGCGAGCGGGGCTTCCCAACGCGACGTCCCTACTTGCTTGCGCTTTGTATTCTGCGCCGCTACAAACGCCGACTGTTTCATGTACTAGACAGCAAGCCCATCCTGCAAATTCGATTGTCGGACACTCAAGCCTGTGGAAACAATTTGTCATCCCGGTATTCTACGACTCGGATGAACTACCCGAACCACTGATATATCTTGACGAAACCAGATTTCTGACTCGCTATCAGGTACAAAAATGCGGGGCTTTGACATGGACTTTGGCTTACTGGCTGGGTAACTTCGGGGCAGCGATTTATCGTTGATTTCTCCAGTAATCCCATCGGGCCAGGAAATCTGGTTTCGATTGAAGTATATCTATGGCCAATCGGTTTTTCTCCAAGCATGTACCTCTGTTCGGCAGCACTGCCATGCTGCTGTTATGTACTGTCTTTTTCTTCCTACCTTTCGCTCTGCGCGGAGCACGGTTGGGAATGGATCAGATGAAGAACAACGTGGCCGACTGGTTGCCCGATCACTATGAAGAGACCAAAGAACTCAAAGAGTTCCGTAGGTACTTTGATAGTGGCGATCAGTTCGTTGTTGTCAGTGGTCCATGGTGTAAAGAAGGCGATCCGGCCTACACCAATTTGTTTCGTAAGATCGAAGAAGAATCGCTCCAAGGCGAAAAGTACCTGATCGAAGCTCAAAATGCGGAGGAGTTGCAAGCCCGTCGCAAGGGTGACGAACTGGGGCTGCTTTACTCTGGCAACTACCACGAAGATTTCGGTGAGCAGCAAGAGAAGTGGCTTCAGGGCCGAGACGGCCAATGGTACTTCATCAATCGAAAAGGCGAATTGTTCCGTTGGAAGGGCGAGAACAACATTGTTTCGGGCTTCAAATTGATGGCCGAGCGTGGTTTGAGCGGTAAGAACAAAGCCGAAGGGAAATTCATTTGTAGCTTCGGAGCTCCCCCCGATGACGCCAACGGCATCGAGAATCCGTTTTACAAAGATCCACAAAAGCTCTGTTGTCGTCCGTTCAAATCAGTGATCAGTGGCCCGGATGTTTTTGAGCAGATGGCTGGCCCCGATGGTACTTTGCGAATCGGTGCGTTTGGAGAAAACGACAAGAGTACGATTGAAGCAAAGATGGAAGCTCACAAGCGCTTAACGGGTGCTTTATTTGGGCCAACGCCAGCCGCGTCGTTTAATTGGACGTTTGAATCGCTTTTGCAGCATGTTGACCAGGCGCGGCAAACAACGTTGCGGTCGATACCGATTTATCGAGAGACTTTTGATGACTTTGTTGCGACAGCCGTCGATGAGAAATTCGAAGGCAAACGTGACAGCCTGTTGCGAGCCAAGAGTTCGGAGAAGCTTGAGCTTTGGTATTCGCTTTGGTACGAGTTCGACCTCGAGCCGCCGCCTCGACAAACGTGCTTGGTCGTCACGTTAAACGAACCAATAATTGACGAGATGGCGCGTGCCGTCGGTCGTCCGATCATGGGCAAGCCGCGTGGCCGAATCCTTGAACTTGCCACCGGTGAATGTGGAATTGCTCCCGACAATGTCAGGATGGGCGGGCCGCCGAGCGACAATGTTGCGATTGACGAAGAAGGCAGCAGCACTTTGGTTCGGCTGGCCGGTTTGTCGCTGGTTATTGGTTTGGCGCTGGCCTACCTCAGTTTCGGCAGTGTGCGCGTTGCGATCATGTTGTTTTTTGTCGGCGGTGTGGCGGCGATCGCGAGTTTGTCTTACGTCTGGTTTGCCGGCGAGACGATGGACGCAATTTTGATGTCGATGCCGTCTTTGGTGTATGTTCTTGCGCTTTCAAGTGCAGTTCATATCGTCAACTATTATCGAGATGCGTGTTTTGCCGACGGGCCCCAATTGGCGGTTGAAAAAGCCGTCAGTCACAGTTGGTTTCCTTGCACGCTGGCTGCGTTTACGACGTCGCTAGGGCTGTTTTCGCTTACAACGAGTAACCTTACTCCGATTTTCAAATTTGGTTTGTTCTCCGGCATCGCTGTTTTGGCGACCGTCGTCCTCTTGTTTACTTACCTGCCAAGTGCCCTTTGGATTTGGAAGCCAGGGTATATGAAGCGAACCAAGGCTGATCTCGCCAAAGAATCTACGCTTAGCTCGGCGGTCGGTCGGGTTTGGTCGCGCATCGGCGATTGGGTTATCGGGCATCACTGGTTGGTCTCAAGTGTTTCGATCGCGCTGCTGATATTTTTTGCGATCGGCGTCACTCAGATCCAGACGTCGGTTCAGCTTCTCAAACTGTTCGACAAAGATGCCAAAATTCTGCACGACTATCGATGGTTGGAGGAGAATCTCGGCGAGCTGGTACCCGCCGATATCGCCACCTACTTTGACCAGGACCAACAGAAGGAGCCGTTTCAAAAAGCCGAGCTTGAACGGTTGCAAGCGATCGAGCTGGCCAAGCATCCTGAGGGAACGACGGTTGAAGAGGCGATGGAAGGCGTTGACATCGTGTTTTCGCCAGAGCATCGACTGGCCAACGATCTCAAATACTCGATGCTGGAGCGTGTCGAGTTATCTAGGCGCATTCGCCAGAAACTCGAGTATTATTTTGGCCCCGATGGTATGGGGATCGTCGGTTCGGGCATGTCGACCGACGTGTTCACGCCGCTTTACCGGATCGACTCCCAGGAAAAATCGACCTACCGAAAACAGTTCAGCTCAGCGCTGGTTAGCAAGCAGCAGCAGATGCTGGAACAGGATTACTATGCGATGGTCGGCTATTCGAATGTCGATCGTGAAGAGAGGGCCAAAGACCTCGCCGATCCCACTCGTGCCGGTCGCGAAATGTGGCGGGTCAGCATCAGGTTGGCGGCGCTCAACAATGTCGATTACGGCCAGTTTGTTAACGATCTCAAGTCTGTCGTCGAACCGATCCTGTCGGCTTATCGCTACCGAACCAAGGTTCTCAAGACGCTTCAACAAGAGCTTGGTGAGAAGTCGCTGACTGAAAGCAAAGTTCTAATTCTCGCTCGCGATCCCGATACGCACTTCAGCGATGTTCGCGCTGAAGTCGCCAAAGGCGCAAGTGTTGCCGATCTGATCGATCAGACCTATCTGTTCTCCGATACGCTTCAGGATTTGATGGAGAATCGCGGAATTACGCTTCGCGACAAGAACAAGTTTTATCGCTGGATCGATCCAGACAAGGCTCGAGAGTATCCCGATAAGTATCAGGACCTGTACCAGCCTGAGAAGTTCAGTGAATTCGTTAAAGCGTTCGATTGCGTCGTGTTGGTCGAAGATGACGAACTGTTTGATGTCGAGATGATTTCCAGCAGTGCAAAATCACTCGTTGATTGCCGTGGACACGTTTTCGAAGTAGATCAAAGGACCAAGCTCCCGATGCCCGGGATGTTGACTGCCAAGCAAATCAAGGACCAGCCTGAGTTCGCCGAGGACGTTGATGTTGCGGCGATTTATACCGGAATCGTACCGATTGTTTATAAGGCTCAGCGGTCGTTGCTGCAAAGTTTGATCGAGAGTATCGGATTGGCGTTCGTGATGATCTCCTGCGTCATGATGTTGCTGTTGCGGGATTGGAAATCGCGGTTTTCATTCAAGAACGTGGTCAATATTCGCGGCGGAATGATCTCAATGCTCCCCAATGTGTTCCCTGTGGTCATCGTATTCGGTTTCCTTGGCCACATGAATCGTGTCTACGGTGGTACCGTAGATGGGTTCCTAGTCGATATCGGTTCGATGATGACGGCGAGTGTCGCGATGGGCGTGGCGGTCGATGACACGATTCACTTTTTGAACTGGTACCGAACGGCGCTCAACGAAGGGCATGAGCGCAAGTCAGCGATCAAGCTGGCGTATGATCGAGTCGCCACCGCAATGACGCAGACAACGCTAATTGGAGGCCTCGGGCTTTCTGCATTCGCGTTGAGCACGTTTACTCCAACACAACGGTTCGGCGTGTTGATGTTCTTTCTTCTGCTGATGGCGTTGGTTGGAGATCTTATCCTGCTCCCTGCTCTGCTGGCTGGTCCGCTGGGCAAGTACTTTGGCAAAGAGCGTCCGCGAGATCAAGTTGATGAGAGTGGTGGGGATTCGCCAATTGAACCGACACTGCGCTTGATTGGTGATGCGGCTGCGCCATCGGCTTTGCAGCAGTCTCCAGAGTCGACGCCGGAGGTTGTTTTGCCTGACAAAGACTGGGGCAATGATATCCGGCGCATCGAGTAGCCGTTTGGGGGATAGCCACGGTTGCTCCAAGAAAACCGGGGCTATCGAGCAAACGCCCAAACGCCTAAGTATTGAACAAACATTAACTGACAGATTCGGTAGTGGGATTCGCCAGAATTTCCTGCTCTCAAAAATCCAATATTCCGGTCCGAGAATTTGGCTGAGGATATCTTCGTCAAACACAACGCTGACCGGCTTTACCGATTGTTAATCGTTGTAGTCGATTTTGATTCGGCTTCCAGTTTCTGCACTTTGATAGGCAGATACAACTATCTTCATGGCTCGATAAGCATCCAAAGGATCGGTCGTCTTGCGAATCAAACTGGTAACGGCTCGATGAAACCGATCCAGCATTTGTTCTCCCACGGGACGCTCAGACTCCAATGACTCGGTATGCTGCCCTGCATCATCGAACCAGATCAAGCTTGAAGGAAGATCGATAAACGCCATTCCGTTTTCGCAGCAGACTTGGACCGAAGCTGGGCGTTTGAACGAGAGCGCATCCGGCCAACGCTCGGGAATGTAATGGCCGACGCTGAGTTGTGCTTGGGGCGTGCAGCCGGCACTGGCCCCGATCCACTGGGCCGATGTTTGCGGAGGAAAAGACAAGCTGACCATTTGATAGAACAGATCAATCTGCTCGTCGTGCTGTTCGTGAATGGCGCTAATCACTGAGTCGGGGTCGTCGTTGACGAGGTATCGACACCAGTCAACCAGCTCCATCAAATTTCGCCACGCGAGCGGACAATACTCGCCTCGCCTGAGAGAATTAGACTGGCCTTCAATCGGCATTCGTTCGTGACAAAAAAGTAGTCGTGGTGGACCAAGTCGAGTGGCCATCAGCTCTTTCAGCCGGATCGTTGCAGACGCGTGACGACGCGGCAGCTCCGCCATAAAAGCGACACCGGATTGGTCGATTCGTTGACGAATTTCAAGCGCCTGACCTTGGGATACATCCAACGCGGCCGAACTGTAAACCGCTTTTCCGGCTTCGCAAGCAGCTAATATCGGAAGCGGTCCATACCAGTCCGGAGAAAGCGCCAAAACCGCATCGATGTCGTCTCGTTCGACCATCGCCCGGAAGCCATCCATCGCGATTGCCCCAAACTCTTCGGCCGCCTGACGCGACTTTTCTGCGACTTCACAACAGATCGCTCGAACCTCAAACCTATCGGCCAACGCCATCAACGCAGGGCGATGTCTGGTCTGCCATTGGTCACCCAGCCCAACTAAACCGACGCGCAATTTCATAAGTAGGCTTGAATTGGGTGAAATTAGGTTTCCTGAACGCATCATCGGCCTCCACATAAGGGCCAAAGTCTTCGTCCGATTGTATCAATTGTTTTTCGAAAACCAAAAAGATTCTCTTGATCCAAACTCAAACAAATCGCTTTGTGACTCGTCACGACTTCGAAGGGTCAGTAATTGGGATGACTTGAGAGACAAACGATGTTCTGGCTCGGCGCCACAGCCAATTAGGTCAGCAAGTCAATTTCTTGATCCGCAGCTTTTCTTTAATTCAACGGGGAGCTGCGGAGCTGGAAAAGAAATAATCCAATCACTTTCACCAAACGTTACAAGATTAAAACTCGACGTTTCAGCTTTTCCGAACATGAGGAAAGAGAGAGCCAAAAAACGTGCTACGGCTCAATAGTGCTCTGTAAATTGGCATTTGAAATGCATTCTGCTTGCACTTTTTGACGATAGAGATTTTAACATTGGCAATAGGCATACGACACATTTTGGGACTGGTCTCATTTTGAAAGTCGCTCAAGGATGAAGGAAGTCAAATGAGGCAGTTCTCGATCTTAGTTGTTTTGGTGGTCGCGACGTTTGTAGTCCCCGCCTCGGTTAGTGGCCAACAGCCATTGGATTACAAAACGGCATACTCGAATGCTCAAGCCGGTGACAAGCCATTGCTGGTTCTGGTTACCGCAGCTTGGTGTCCGCCTTGTCAGCAAATGAAGAGGACCACGATTCCAGAGTTGATGAAGAAAGAGGCGTTTAAGGGTTTTCATTACTCAACCGTTGATCTGGATAAAGAGGAAAAACTTGCGCGAGAGCTGATCGGCCAGCGTGGCGTTCCACAACTGATCATGTTCGAGAAACAGGACGGCAAGTGGATTCGCAGATATCTGCGTGGAGCCCAGACGGCCCAGACGGTCGAAGCCTTCGTTGCTCAGTCGGGGATGCTTAGAACGGCTTCGGTTACCTCCGAACCCAACAAGTAGAGACCAGCCGGTCAAGCTCAAAACCAAAACGCACTTACCCCTGGGTCAGTGCGTTTCTTGTTTGTTGGTTGGCCCCACGAGCTCCCTTGTCGCAAACTGACAGCAAGCTTGTTCGGACCTCAATCCGAAGCGGCAACCAGAGGCCGATGTTAAGGTTTGTTTTTTTGGGGCGATATTAAAAGGCACGTTTGGAACCAGTTAAAATGTGTCCATGTTTGCTACCAAAGTTTGGTGGTGATGGTCGTGGTTTGCAGAGTAGCTGTTCACTTGAAAATTTCGCTTATCATTCCCGTCATCAACGAAGCCGATCGGGTTGAGCAATCGATCGTTCGAGCTTTGGAATCTGGCGCCGATGAAATCGTAGTTGCTGACGGTGGCAGTTCCGACCGGACGATCGAGCTGGTTGAATCTTTGAACGAACCGGACTGCTTTCTAGTAAATAGCCCTCCAGGTCGTGCGATTCAAATGAATGCCG
>CALJOA010000057.1 GCA_937981585.1 uncultured Pirellulaceae bacterium
AACTCAATAGAAAAACAAGAACTACAAAAGGCTAGCGCATTTGGGAATATAAGATAATCCCCAAGTGAGGCCTTTTGTCGGGCGCATCAAGAGTGCCCGTTCTACAAAATTACCTTGCAAAAAAACTGACTTTCGAATTCAGCACTAAATAGGCTGAACGAGGCAGTAAAGCGGCACGCAATAGCATGCCCTACGCGGTGTCGCGGGCCAGACAGATCGAGTTACGTTGTAGCTCTGCAGCTTTGGCAAATTCGAGTCGCGGTAGACTTCACGTGTCTTTAGTTGCGGCACGATTCGATAAATCTTCAGCGCCGGTTCAGGCCTGCCGTTTGAGGAGATACATCAGTCCGTGCTCGCCTGGCGTAAACCATAAACGGGCTCCAAAGATGTCCGCGTTGGTTTCGTCAATAAAATCGGTTTGAGTTTGCAGTGCGTCCACGGCGGATTGGAAATGCGGAGCCAACTCGGCGACGGGCTTGGTTTGTGAAACTTCGAGAAGCTGTCCAGACTGATGATGTAGCATGATTTGAAAAATGTCACATGCGACGATGATCTCTCCAGCGGTCACACGGCGATCCATCTGTCGTCGAAGCATTTGTTGCATGTCGCAATCGATAATTACGAATCCGAACACGTCTTCTGTTTTGGCGTCGTAAACCGGAACAGCAGACAGTAACCGAACCGCATTGGAATCGAAGTCGCGACCGCCACACATTTGATCGCACGACAACGAGGTGTGAGTCTCTCCCGGTTTCTTATTGGCAACCGCAGTGATGAATGGGTTTACAGACCCAGTCTCCAGTTTTGATTTAGGCAAAACCCGAAGGTTGGTTGCATCTCGGCTATGTCGTTCAACGCGAACGATCTCACGATACCGCTGCTTGTCGGGGTCGCTGCTATTTCCATCCACGCTGCAATAGGCGATACCCATATAGTCCGGGTTGGCGCGGAGTATGCCTTCGTAAATGGTTGCAAGCCGTTCTCGCCAGACTGAAATATCCTCGTCGGTCTGGGCATTGATCAGAGCTTCGATTGGCGGCAGTGTTGAAGCAAATCGGACGTTGCGTTCGAGATTGAAAACGGACGACTGCAAGTCCGCTCGTAACTCCCGGCCTTCCATCCGCAGCGTGTCATAGGCGGCCTGTTTGCCGCTTTGTCCTGCCATCCATGATTCAATGGCGTTGGCCAGATCCTGAACCGAATCGTATCGTAAGTGTTGCTTGCGCGCCATCGCTTTGGCGCAAATCGTGTTGAGAGCACTGGGAATGCAGGTTTTGGATTCGGCTGGTTGAGGGGATTGTGATTGGGAAATTGACTGCAAAACTGACTCAACGCTGGTGTGACCTTCTGCTGCACTTTTTGAGTGTGGAGCTTCGCCAGTAAGGATTGCGAACAGAATTGCTCCCAAACCATAGACGTCGGTCTTGGTATCGATTTTGTCCAGATTGCCGGCAGCCTGTTCCGGCGACATGTAAAGCGGAGTTCCGATCACGTCGCCATGCATCGTTTGAGCCAGTGACGAATCAGTCAAGTTGAGCGAAGTGCTGGCGAGTTTGTTGGCCAGTTCGCTGTCCTCGAGCACTTTGGCCAAACCCCAATCAAGAACGATCACCTGTCCGAAGTTATCCAGGGCAACGTTTTCAGGTTTGAGGTCGCGGTGAATTACGCCACGTGAGTGAGCGTAAGCGATTGCCTGACAGATATCGAGAAAGACGGAAAGCAACCGATGGAGGCAAAGCGGTTCGGCTTCGCCAGCTTCGATTCGATCGTGGTACTCTTCGATCGCGTTGGACAACGTTCGTTTTCCGACGAAACGCATTGTGTAAAACGGCTCGCCGCTGGACTGATCGACTCCGTATTGATACAGCGGGACCACGTTGGGATGTTCGAGGTGCCCTGTGATTTCGGCCTCTCGATGAAACCGTTGCCATGATTTGGGAGACACGAGAGATTCGATTCGAAGTTCTTTGATCGCAACATTGCGGTTGAGTTTCTCATCTCGGGCGAGCCAGACATTTCCCAAACCGCCCTGCCCCAACCTGCGAACCAGATTGAAGTTGGAGATCAGTTGCCGTTGCTGCTGATCGGAGTCTGACGTTTCTGCGCCGGATTGTTTGAGCGAGCTGCCCGAGGCATGGCTGATCAATCCTGCTTGCGACAGGCTGAGCTTTTCCTCAAACGCGCCTGAGACCGATTGCTTGAGTCGCTGCTTGGCTTCTTCAGAAAGCCCGGGACCATCGCCAGAGAAGTCGGCGGAATCAGGTTTTGAGATTCCCGCAACCGATTGTTCAATTATTTTTGAAAGCTCAGCGAACTTGGCGGCTTGTTCGTTCTCCTGAAGGTGCTCGGACACCTTCTGCGATTCTTCTGGGCTTAGTTCGCGACGAAGTGATTGAGTTATGAGCAAGCTGATTTGCTGGTCATCGGACATTTGAATTTACCTCTTTGACGTCGTTGGCTTCGCTGATTTGCCACTTTGCGCCTACGCACTTTGCAAGTCCCAGTCGTGCACGATGCATTCTGACCCACATGTTTTGGGGTGAGATATTGAGCTCTTTGCAGATTTGATCGGAATCCATCTCCTCCATCACGCTGAGCACGAAAACGTCGGCTTGACCCTTTGGGATCGTCTTGAGGCAAGACGCAACGACAACTCTGAGTTCTTCGAGCTCGATATTTTCTCCAGGGCCGGGAGACCATTTTATTGCACCCGGTTTCCAATTTCCCATCGCATCGAAAAGCTGTGCCGATGGGTCATGCTCGTCTTCGTAAGGTTCGGCTTTGCCATGTTTGTTTCGGGAGCGAACAAAGTCGATGATTTTGCGTTTGAGAATTCCAGTTAGCCAACCCAGTTCAGAGCCTGTTCCAGCGAACTGTTCCGAATACCTGACGCCAGCCAGAAACGTTTCCTGAACGACTTCTTCGGCTGCATTGGCATCTCGTAGCCGCGAGTTGGCGTAGCGAAAAAGAAAGTTCCCATACTCATCTACCCAAACAGCTGGGTTGAGTTTGGCAGGGGGTATGGAAGAAGGTTTGACTGAACTGTCGTGGGATGGATTGACGGGATCCATGAGTTTCTGATGCCGCTGTATTAGAAGTTAAACTTAGACGAAGGTTCTGGCCGGTCATCGCCTCGTCGTCGGTTGGATCACTTCCATCAGCTGGTTTTCATCGCAAGGACGCTGGAGACGGTACTAACAGTATACGGCACCATGAACGTCAAAGCAGACTGCCAAAAGCAAGTAAATGTGAATTGACCCTTGTAGATGCACATCCCATGGTTGATCGAAACGAGTACGGCACCTACGAATATTGCCATGAGCAAGGCACGAATCACCACACTCGGATTCAGCGCACATCGAATCCAAGGCTGAGTTAATGACGGATTGTTGTTCATGAATTTTGGATCTACACGGACTGCACATTTTATATGACGATGGGAGGACGGCCCGAACGTCTCAATATTACATAAAATACGACAAAAATGTTCAATTACTCCGCCCAAGCGTGGTTGTTTTTTGTGCTAGCCCAAAGGTTGCAACAAAAAAAGGCCTTGTGCTGTTGCACAAGGCCTTCATACACGACCGCGTACCCTGACTAACTAACAAGGGGGTCAAGCTACGCGGTGCGTCCGAGGAATCCAACTCTCGCGTTTTCAATTTAGAACTGTGGGACGACTCCCGCTTGGCAGCTAGGACAGCTTTTGGGGGAAAGCTTCGCAGCAGGTCGTAGAACGCGACCAGTCGAATAGGGTGCGAAGCTGGCCTGGGGTGTGTAGCTGGCTTGGGGCACTGTCGGTCCCCATTGTCTGGGTGCTCGGTAGGTCGAAGTAAGGGGGCGGCTAGTGGGAGCTGCCAGAGTGAACGACTGATTGGGCAGATAGTTTTGCGGTGCTGTGTAAATTCGTTGAGGAACGATAGTCCTTACTGTTGTTGGACCTGTTATGTAGGGTTGATGTGTAACGATCTGCCCGTTGGCCTGAGAGGTAACCAAAATGCCAAGTGCGAAAAATAGCGTTGGGAGCAAGATACTGCGTGCGTAGATGTTCATTGTTAGATCGTTTCCTGAATAAAAAAGATTGGGGGCTGGTCGGCCGGAGGCAAAGGCATAGCTGTGAAACAGCTAGGTCTTTGACGACTTAGCGACCAAGTAATTCGGCGACGCGAGTTTCGTTTGCCAGGCCAAGCTGTTGGTCAACAATTTTTCCGTCCTTGACCAGCATCAGAGTCGGCAAGGCAGAGACATCGAAGACTTGCGCCAAGTCCTTGTGTTGATCGACGTCGACTTTGATGATCGATGCCTTCTTTTGAGACGCATAGTTCTCCAAGTTGCGAAGAACTTTTCCTTGCTTTACGCAAGGGCCGCACCAAGTTGCGTAAAAGTCAATCAGGACGACGCCAGGCGCGTTTCTGACTAACTCCGCCAAATCCTGATCGGCTCCCAGGGTTATTAGCGACCTGGGCTGACCTTTGACCAGCGCAACATTTGTGCTAGGCGTGTTTTCCTGATTGTTCTCAGGAATCTCGAGATTTTGCGACAATGGAAAACTGGTTGGTGATTCAGTTGCACATCCAAGCAACATTCCCAAGCTAACTGTTGCGCCTAGAAGTAAAGTGATGGTCAATTTTCTCATTTCCCGCTCCCGAGTGACTTTGCTAGAAACACTTTGTTTCTTTGTGATGTCAGGTAGACGGTTGAATCGGGAGTTGCTTACAAAAAAATCTGGGATTTCGGCTGTGTAAGAAGCGACACGGGCTGGGAGCGTTTAAAGCGACGATTTTGTAGCATGTACAGGGTGTAACCGGTAAAGTCCGGTGATTTTGACTTATGCGTACAACACGCTGTTCTAAAATCCTTACCGCAACGGCTTGATTTTGTCAGGTTTCAGCGCCGCCGCTTGGTCGAATCGCGCCTTGGCAGCCGAAAACGCAATCGGAAGCTCAGCCCATAGCAACTACGAGGTACCCTGAAACGGGCCGTAAACGTCTCTCGTTTTTTATCCAAGCCAAGACGGGGAAATCACTCCATAGCTTCGGAGAGGCTGCGAATTTTTCAAAAGATTCCTTACCAACATCAGCCGTTTTGGCATAGCCACGGTTAATGGCAATTCAACCGGGGCTATCGCCCAAACGGCTAATAAAACCACCGCCTCGGAGAGACTGCGCCGCCACACTAGGGAGAAAGTCCCAGTCGAGATCGAATAATTTCCAAGTGATAGGTGACGTGTCCGACCAAAATAAATAGGTTCGCTTTGGCGGATACTGGATAGTCCGAAGCGACTCCTACATTGTCAAGCGACTCAGGTTCCAGTCGGTTGACCATCAACACATTCGATTTTCTAAGTTGTCGAAACTCTTTCAAAAGCGACTTCATCGATACTGCATCGTAATCCAGGCTTTCCACGTAACAGTTTTGGTCGATGCCAGGGATTGGGGTTTGGTCTCCCACTGCGATCCGAAAAATTCTGGAGCTGAAGGCACGCTCACAATCGATCATGTGCCCGACGACTTGTTTAAGCGTCCACGTATATGGTTCGTGAAGGCAGTTGTCTTGCCCCTCTTTTAGCTTGCCCAAGACCTCCTTCATCTCATCGGGCTGATCGTCAAGCTCTTGAAGGACATTCTTGCCGACTTTGCTGATGTAGTTTTCGTAGTATTGATGATACTGATCGGACGTCGGCGGGCTGATTCGCGGTGGTGATTTGGGCATGGTTTTTCCTGTCTTTGAATGCCCGTTGTCGCCGAGCAAGCGTATGATTGGAGTCCTTCAGGCTACAAGATAAACAAGGCAACCACAAATCAGGATTCAGGAATCAAATTGGAATACAATGGCTCTCAACCAATGTGCCTTCGGTTGCGAAGGTTGATTTGCCGTTTGATCTTTATTTTTGAAAACGCCATGTTTGCTTCAAGATTCTTCTACGCCTCCTACCGGCCTGCTGTTTCGACAAGTGTTTTGTCAATCGCGTTCGCTTTTTTGGCGACTTGCTTTTTTCCGATCGTCGAAAACGCGTTTGCACAACCCGAACGGGTCGAGCAGGCCAAGGTTCTGACGGCCTACCGCTCGGGAGTATGGACGCGCGACGAATTCAAGCTCGTCTCGAATTTTGTAAAGACGTCAAAGGGTGCCAAGTGGCAAACGATCCCTTGGATATCTGGACTTTGGGAAGGCGTCGAAGCTTCGCAAGCCAGTAACAAGCCGATGTTCATTTGGGCAATGAACGGCGATCCGTTGGGCTGTGTCTGAAACAATGGTATCACGGGCCGTGAGTCCGTTTTTTCAAATCCAAAGATCATCAACTGGATTCAGGAGGACTTTGTGCCGGTCACGGTCGATGTCAATCATCTTCAGTATCAGCAAGATCGTGAAGGGTTGCTTTTTCGAAAAATCGCCGAGCAAGGCCACTATGCTGGTCGATCTAAGCCAAGCAATACTCGGCAAGGTTTGTATATCGCAACGATCAGCGGTACCTTGATCGCGTCAGCCAACACGACTCATGCGATCGAAGTCATGCGTCTGATGCAAACCGGACTCAACGGTTGGAACCGTGGCGCGAAGAACAGCAAAGGACCGTTCAAATCCGATGCCAAGACCGACCAGAAATATAACGTGACGGCTCCCCAAGGCGGATTGATTTTGCGTCAAACGATTCGTGATTTGCCTCGGCCACATCAACCGCACCATAACTCAGGCCAGTACAACCACGATCATGTTTGGTTGACTGCGAATGAGGTAAAAGCACTGACCCCAACCAAGGTCGAACCCGGTTCAACTTACAAGATCCCAGAAAAGATCGTCCGCAGATTGGTGCGATGGCATTTCATCGACCACGTCCGGGGTTCATCATCGTCTTGGGAATATTCGCACATTAAAGATGCTTCGATGGTCGCAATGGTGACGCAAGTTCGAGGCGATGGATCGGAACCGCTGCGCGTTCGCATCAAGATCAAGGGAAAAGCCAAATGCGTTTGTCCCCCCACTGGTGAGGTCAATCCGTTTACCAACGATAAGGTCACGACCGAGCGCGGGCTAGACGCGGAGATCAGAGGCTGGTTGACCTACGATACGAAAGCCAAAACGTTTACCGGCTTTGAGCTGCTTGCCTTTGGCGAACGTTGGGGCACGTCGATCTACAATTCCCGTCACAAGGACTTGGAGAGATCGCCAATCGGTTTTGCTTTTGAATTCGTGGACGACAGTGCCGGGCGAACGGCGAAACCTGCCTTTGCGGTCGGTGACTACTTCAGCTACTCAAAGTAGATTAAGCAAATCTCAAACTCTGCGTCAGACCGCTTGCTCAGGGCGATGGTAGTCTGATTGCATAAGTTTTTCATTGATTTGATCCCGACACCGGACAAGCATGTCAACGAACTTTGATTCCGATTGCGAGTCAAGTTCGGAATGTGTCTTGGTGAATCCGATGCCGCCGCACGGTTTTCGATTCGAGTCAAAAATACAAGCCCCAAAGCACTTTTCACCAAGCTTTATTTGTTGGCTGAGGCTTGCATAACCGACTTGATGGATCTGCTTCAGTTCGGCACGCAATGCTTCGGAGGTGGTGGTAGTGTGTCGGGTGTGGGCAGCCATACTAACTGACCCGATGATTTCCTCCTTCCGGCTTTGGGGGAGGTTGGCAAGATACGACTTGGCGATTGCACAAGCGTGATAGGGACCGTAGCTGCCAACAGGAGCTTCATCGTCGGAACCGGATATAAAGATAAACTCGTTACCGATTGCAGTACCCAGAAAAACCGTTGTTTGAGCTTCTTCTGACAACCTCGCAAGATCTGAATTGACGGCACGAAGCAAACAGTTTTGGTTAATCGTTTTTCTGGCGAGCTCGATATTGCGAATGCCCAAAGCATAGGTCTTGTTCGCCCGAAGCTGGATCATATCCTCGGCGATCAATGCCTTAAGAATTCGACGCATGGTGGGACGAGGCATCATCGTCTTTTTGACAAGCTCAGCCGAAGTGGGCGGCTGTTTGGAATCCGCGATCAGCTGAAGCACTGAGATCGTTTTGGAAAAAGCGGCGGCTCCCTTTACTGGCTGGCGAATTGTCATTTTGAAAAGGCACCACTTAGAGGGGGTTTAGGATTCGTAAGCTTAGCCAATTTCCCCGTTGGGAAAAGGCTTTACGCGAAAGTTGGGGCAAAAATGCCTGTTATTTGTTAAGCTGAGCTGAGATGGCAATACAAATTTCAACGGTTTCCCCTGTTGGGCAGATGAGATGGAATCAGGTCGGGGAGAGCTTGTGATTTTATTAGCCGTTTTTGGCGGTTTGGCGCTAGCCGCGGTTGAATCACCGTTAACCGTGGCTAACGCCGCCTAACGCCAAAACAGCTGGTGTTGTTAGGGCGTTTTTTGAAAAAATCACAGCCCAGCCTAGGACTGGCAAGCCAGAGAAGATTAAGAAGCCGAAGGCGCTGGGTTAGTCGCTCAAACCGAGCGCGATAGATATCGGAACGGCTGCCCCGACCCCTTTGTTTGCAGCTATTCGCCTCTGAGACAGTCGTGCTACCATACGATTCCAAGTGCTTGACTCGCGAATATAAATCGGAGAAGGCTTTGACACAAAAACTATGTCGAACAGGCATCTCGCCCAGGCTTTTTGGTTTGTTGGTTCTGGGTTTTGCCATCGCTTTCTGCGGACAATTGGCTGAGGCGCAAAAACGGCTTTTCGATGATCAGGACAAATACTCTCGAGCTGATCGACTTCGCGGCTCCGTGACTCCCGAGCGACAATGGTGGGACCTGAAGCACTACGATCTCTCTGTCGAAGTTTTTCCAAAGACCAAATCGCTTAAAGGGTCAAACCTGATTTCGTTTACCGCGATCAAACCTGGCCAGCGAATGCAAATCGATTTGCAGTTTCCGCTAAAAATAACTTCCGTCAAGCAAGGAGAAACCGACCTCAAGTTTGAACGCGGAGGCAAAGGCGAACGCAATGTCTACTGGGTAACGTTCGATAAAAAAATCGCGGCCGGGACTGAATCCTCTGTCCGTGTTTTTTATGAGGGAGTACCGTTGGAGGCCAAGCGTCCTCCATGGAGTGGCGGCGTCAGTTGGCGAAAAGACGACAAGGGGGCTCCGTTTATTGTGACGACTTGCCAGGGGATTGGGGCCAGCGTTTGGTGGCCATGTAAAGACCACGGTTACGACGAGCCCGACAACGGGATGGCGATTCGAATCACTGTTCCTCAGCCGCTGGTCGCGGTCTCCAACGGGCGCTTGAAAGACAGCGTTCACAACGAACAAGCGAAAACCAGTACTTATCACTGGGAGGTCGTCAACCCGATCAATAGCTACTGCGTGAACATGAACATTGGAAACTATGTGAGCTTTTCCGAAACATTTGAAGGCGAAGGCGGTGACCTCGACGTTGAGTATTGGGTGCTTGACCATCAACGGGAAACGGCAAAAAAACACTTCAAAGAAGTTCCGCGAACGTTAAAAGCGTTTGAACACTGGTTCGGTAAGTATCCGTTCTACGAAGACAGTTACAAACTCGTCGTCGTACCATATCTGGGAATGGAGCACCAAAGCTCGATCGCCTACGGCAACGGGTTTCAAAACGGTTACTTGGGGTCGGATCTCAGCGGCACTGGCGTTGGAATGAAATTCGACTTCATCATCGTTCATGAATCGGGCCACGAGTGGTTCGGCAACAATATCTCGATGAAGGATAGTGCAGACATGTGGATTCATGAGAGCTTTACCAACTACAGCGAGAACCTGTTTGTCGAGTATCATTTTTCGAAAGAGGAAGCCGAGGATTACGTCATCGGTTGTCGCAAACTTGTTCGCAACGACCGGCCAATTGTTGGCGCCTACAACGTCAATCAGGAAGGTTCGGGTGACATGTACTACAAGGGTGGCAATATGATTCACACGATTAGGCACGTGATCAACGATGACAAAAAGTGGCGCTCGATCCTGCGAGGAATGAATGAAAAGTTTTGGCATCGGGCTGTCGATTCGGCGGAGATCGAGGCCTATCTCAACGAGGAATCCGGAATCGATTTGAGCAAATTGTTCGATCAATACCTGCGCGCAACAAAGATCCCAAAGCTCAACTACCAGGTCAAAGGCGACACGCTAGAGTATCAATTTGCCGATGTGGTTGAGGAGTTCTCGATTCCAATCAAAGTCTCAATCGACGGCGAGGAGGTTTGGCTCAAACCAACGACGGAAAAGCAGACACTGAAGCGACCTCGGGAAATCGAAAGCTTCGAGGTAGATCGGAATTTCTACATCGTTTCGGTCTCAGTTGGTGCCCAACCTGCTAGGGCAGAACAAGAAAACGCTGAGAAGCAAAAGTCAGACAAGCCAGATCAAAAACGCAAAACCGTTCCCAGCGGTGGTTCCTTTTGAACCTCCCCTCAAACGAGCATGATCGATAGTAGCACGGCTGTCCCAGCCGTGAACAAGCTGCAAAAACAGGGCTGAGACGACCGTGCTACTCTACGCCCTTTTAAAGCCTTTAAACTCCTCAATAATCCTGTCAATCTCCTGGCGGTACTCGTACTGAATGTCCGGGTGAAAACTGGCCAAAGCTTTGTCGATTTTTTTGAGTTGGGATTGCAGCATGTTGGTCGTGACTTTTGATTTTTCAACCGGGATTTTGCTGGCGTGTAGGGCTTTGCAAAAGTGAATTCGAACTTCGATTTCAGTTTCCTGGTTTCCCGAGTAGCGGATGAATTTTTCCATCCAGCGAATCGTCTTGCGAATTCCTTTTTTGGCGAAGTAAAGCGAAGACTTGTTTATCCCTGCGAACATGTCGTCGATTTCATTGCAAAGACTTGCGACGTAAGTCTTTTCGTTTTCTGAGGCGAATAAGAGATAGGTCAGCAGTTCTTTGTTGTCTCGTTTGAATCGCGCCAATCTCAAACAGGCTTCGAGTATTTCCCCTTGTTCGAGCTTGACCAGCCGCTTTTTGATTTCTGCGAGGGAGGCGGCTTTCATGTTGGTTGCTTTTGTTGTCTGGGTTAGTTGGAAGGATGCGTTCGCTGTTGGCTCACCGAATTGACATGTGGTGGGATTCGCCAGAATTCCTAATCAGCCGATTGTTTCTGGCGAAATCCACTACGGCAACTAATCATTTCAGCTTGGACGAACCACTAGTCAGCGGACAAAAACGGTTCCCTCAGAGGTTTGAGTAGGTTAGCGTTACTTGTAATATCGTCGCATACCTTGTTCGATTTTGTCGATGTCGTTTCCAAAGTGTTTTGCGAAAGCCTTGAGTCGCTGCGGAGGCGAGACGACGTGAAAATTGGGACGCGCGGCGTCTTCTTTCAAATATGTAAAAAAAGATTCCGGATTCTGTTTCGAAAGATAGTGAGCCATTCCCCAGGACAACGAATAGGCCAGTTCTGGTTCGAGCTGAAACAACGTGTCATCGGAAAGCAATCGAGTCATTTGGCCGGATACTTTTCTTTGGTCATAGAACTTTCTCAGTGCATCAAGCCGTTTTTTGTTGAGACCAGAAGTCTCAAACATCATCGCCAGGCCCTCTGACAGCCACAGCGGAGGTGGCGAATAACGATTGTGCAATCCACGGTTGAACGCAAGTTGATGGGCCGACTCGTGAAACATTGTCTGCGATCCGAGTAGCCAGGATTTTTGGCTGGGTTTTCGCACCAACCCTGACGGGTCATACGTCACGATGCGGTTGCTCAGTCGCGAGTAGAAACCGGCTACGTTGCCGTTATGCAACTTGATTTCGTTGTGCATGTAACGATCAAAGTCTTTCCGCGATCGCAAAACGATGACGATAAAAGTGAACTGAGATTTCTTCAGTTCGACTTTGTGCTTTTCGAAGTAGGATTCGAATCGTTGAATCATCAACTCGAACGGATCGGCCCAGTATTCGGAGTCACCCCACGGATGAACGACAACACAGTTCTTGGTTGCGGAGACATCGTAACGATCGCCAAATTCTCGTTTGAGCCGTTTCTTGAGCTCACTTGGGAAGTACGGCTCGAACTCCGGCGAGACGACTTTGGCGTTCTCTTTGTCCTTCAGCGGGATCACGCGAAGCTCACCATCGAGTCGCAGCATCGCCAGTTGCTTCCCATCCCACGCCAGCGGTTGTCCAACAAAGGTGCGCCCGTCATGAGTCAACTTTATCGTTGTGGGCCCGGAGGGCTTTTTTTGCGGCTTGGGTAGCTCCGCCGGGAACGGAGATCCGCCGGAAGAAAGGTCCTGTTGGGCCGGAGTCCTCGTGGTTTCTTTTGTCTGCTGTTGGCCGACGCCACAATTCGGTGCCCAGCTGCAGATGAGGATCATGCAAAACAAGATTGGCTTCATTGACGTTTTTTCAATTGGTGTCGGTCGATAGAACGGATGAAAACCCAGATTCTCGGCTTTTGTGTTTTCTCTCAGATATTCTGGCAGAAGCACCAATTGTCGATCAAGATTGTTTCAGAGAGGTCCGACGTCGTCACGGTTACCAACGCATTGCTTTTGTTTATGCACCTTTTGCAGCTAGAATTGGCGCGCGACAACTCATTCCGTCTGAGAGACAAGCTTGGAAGTTCACTCGCCAATCACCGCATTTGAAGATTTCGGAAATCGCCAATTGCTTCCCTCGGGGTGCAATGCGCCTCCAGAGTCATTCTCCGCACCGGCAGATGCTCCGAGGTTGAATGATGAACAGACTGGCGGAACTGAAGAACTTCCCGTTCAGAACGCGGTTGTCCAGCAAGTGCCAGAAGATTACTTCGATGACTTTCAGGAGGACCTGAGCGATCCTCAATGTGTGCAACGGATTTATGACTTCTCCTTGCGGCAGGTTCGTGGGATGGTCGATTACAACGATGAAGACGATGTGATCCAGGAAGTCTTCTATCGACTTCACAAATGGCCGATTGGCAATAAGTACAATTCGGCGCGGCACTATTTCTCGTTGCTTAAGATTACGATTCGACAAGCCATCGCAGCGTATTGGAAACGAAGGCACAGTCAACGAAACGACGCGCGAAAACGTGTTTTCATCAGCCAGTTGCAGCAGGATGGGCAACGGACAGTTGAATTTGTTTCTAAGTCAAACGAAGTTTGGCGTCGGTTGCATCTCAAGGATCTTGTTCGCCGCGTGATGGAAAGAGCATCGACGCTTCCGAATCAGCAGCAGAAAATGTTTCAGCTAAGATTTCTGGAAGAAAAATCGCATGAAGAAATCGCTGAGGTCCTTGGTGTCAGCATTCGAACTTCATACAGAATCGAAACCAAGATTCGCGAAATTCTGCAAAGTCATTTCAAGGGACTTGATCTCGACAGGTTTCGCGTCTGAAGCACCGCCGTTGTAACACTCGATTACCACGGAATTTAATAAGGCATTTAAATAAGGCATTTAATAAGGCGCTGGGGATCCCTAAAGAATGTGGGTCGCAAAGCAGAACCCTAAGAATGGACTTCTCAAAAAAAGCGGTAGTGTTTTCGGGCCCTCATCAGGTTTTAGTTGTGAAAATGTGTGTCATTACGGTATTATGGGTTGAACAGCAACGTGAGCGTTTGGCGAGTTCCCTTCAGAAACCATTTGATTTGAATAGAGTCCGATAACATGAGCCAGCCAAGATCAGTGCCTGAGAGTCATAAAGATCTCAGAGATAACTTCGGGTTAGTCATCATCCGGTGGGAATCACTTCGAATTATCTATAACTGTTTACTTGTAGCCTTGAGCTTGTTTTTCACCCTGTTCGCAGATCCAGACAATTTTCGTGACCCTGAGTTTTGGATGTTCCTTGCACTCGGCGCGGTCGTAACAAATCTTTTGTTTCTCTTAGGCCCCGCGATTGACGGGTACTTGACTTGGTACGGAATTTGGACTGCACCAATCGCGCTATTTATGTTTCTGGCGGGTACTTGCCTAACGGCATATTTGGCCGTTGATTGGATCGGACAGTACTGATTGTCTTCTGGGATTTAACTCCCGAGCGATCAATCTCGTTTCAGATTGACAAACCGAGAAAATAGGCCTGACAGTTTGTTTTTTGACAGTGCAAATGCTTGAAGCTCTCTGGCTACAGTTTCGGCGTCTGCAAAACGCAAGTTCGGTTTGGGGTGGCAAGCCCTGTCGATTATCTTGGCGAGTTGCTTGGGAACATCTGCATTGACTTCGATTGTTGGCGGTAGTCCTTCTGCGGGACTGGAGTCAAGCTGCTTTGCCAAAACGGAAGCTGCGGAAACTCCTGTGGCTAATTCAAATAGCGTAACGCCCAAGCTGTAAACATCACTTTGCGGAGTGACTATGCCATTAAAGCATTCTGGGGCTACGTATGACGCTGTTCCAACGACATCTGTCGAGCTGTGAGTAGAATTCTCGATCGCCAATTGTTTCACTAAACCAAAGTCGGTAATCCAGACATTTGACTTTTTGTCAATCATAAGGTTGCTGGGCTTAATGTCTCGATGAACCAACTGATTTTCATGAATGTAGGTGAGGATTTTTGCGACTTCCCGAAATAGTATGGCGAGCAAATTCCAGTTTCCAAGAATGTTTTCTACGCCAGCGTTGACTCCATTGATTGAAGTTGGGTCAGAAAACAGTTGCCTGAACGTGATGCCGTCGACTTTGCTCATTGCAATGTAAACGAAACCTTCGTGGTGGCCGAAGTCACAGATCGAGGGAATGCCAGAGTGATGCAATCTCGAAATCGCCCTTGCCTCTCTTTTGAATCGGGCAAGTTGGCGGTCAGAAGTCTTGTCGCACTCGACTAGCTTGACGGCGAACTCCATTTCGAGGTCTTTGTGAGAAGCCGAGAACACCGTTGCTGTCCCACCTCGGCCAATTTTGTCGGTTAGTCTGAATTTACCGATCGTGTATGGAAGTTCTAGATCTACTTCCGCTGGTTTGTTATGGCCCCTTAACTCTTCAGCAATGATCACCCCAGGAAAATGATTTGCAATTCTCTCTGCAAATTGTGGATATCTGTTCTCGTAATCGCCAATAGCCGGATTTCGTGAACTGTCTCGCAGTTCTAGCAAAAAGGACTCCAATACGCCCTCAAAGGTTGGCGAATTGGGTGTTGAGCATTTGTTATGAGAGTTTTTCACTCTGCTGACTCCGTTGGGTGGTTACTATACTACCAGCAAAACTCAAAACCTTGCACATTTCATGTGACGATTGGAAATTTGCAAAAAGTTGGATACCGACTATTCTGGAAATATTAGATCCTGTTAGATGCTCTAACGATACGATTCGGTTCATTTATTTAGTAAGCCTGCCTGAGAACCGAGCGAGATCGTTTGTTACACCGGAAGTTTTCAAGCTTTCTTTTCGCGATTTCACCTTTGATCTTCAACAAGAATTCTTCTTATGCCTGTTTCAACACCCCTTCGCAATCCTCCGGGTTCCACGCTCGATGACGAATCATTCGCTCGACTTTTTGATGAATCCAAACCGGAACTGATCCAAGCAATCTCCAAGCGAATCGGATTGGAGTTAGGTCGAAGGGTAAGCCCCTCAGATGTGCTGCAAGAAGCATTCCTCACGGCTCAGCAACGACTTGACCATTATCTTGAAGATCCAAAAGTTCCGATGATTTTTTGGCTTCGCGGAATCTGTTCGCAAGTCATTTCTATTTTTTATCGTCGACACTTTAAGACTGCCAAACGTTCCGTTTCACGAGAACGGCTTGGCGATGAAAACAGATTTGTTTCTATTGAATACCAGGTCGACTCGGCGACCAGCCCTTCAGGCTGCCTGATCAAACAGGAACGAAGCCAACAAATCCTTGAGTTGGTAAATTCTTTACCTTCCAATGACAGAAGGATTCTGACACTTCGGCATGTCGAAATGCTATCAAACGAAGAAGCAGCATGTTTCCTTGGGTTAGCGCCCGCTACAGCCAAAAAACGCCACACCCGCGCAATGCAACGGCTCACCAAGTTAGCTGAAGAAAAAATGGATAACGAAATCTCGATCTACTAATTCACTTCCGTAATCCATTAGCTCCGTCGGTGGCACCGCCGTTTTCGGGCGCAAAAAAATCCTCGGGTTGGAAGGCCCGAGGTGTACGTACTGATTCGTCTCCAGATCAACTCCACCGTCCCCGTTACTTTCTCTTAACTTGGGCACATACTTACTTCATCGACGGTGACGTAACACGAACCCGGGAACGATTGCTCGATCTTCTGCTCCGGGCACAGCTACCATCCCAAGTTGCCGACAAGTCCAATGAACCGTCGTTCGTTGACCGCAGTTACCACTGCCAGAAAGCAGCGGCGTCCGACGGGACGAAACGTCGATCGCAGTTAAGCGCGACGTTCACCGTTAGAAAGAAACCCGTACATGAGTTCATCGACGGAGTCGGCTGAGAACAGGTCATCATGTCCTAGGATGTGCCCCAGCTCGTGTGTCAGAGTCGTGTATAGGTCCATGCCTTCGAATGCTTCGTCCGTTGAGGCGTCATCATCCACATACCAGCCGTGACCGGCCGCGTCATCGTCGATGAAGATCGTATTGCCCGACTGCAGGCCC
>CALJOA010000058.1 GCA_937981585.1 uncultured Pirellulaceae bacterium
TTATCTGACTTCAAGCATTGTGATTACCAAGCCTGAAAAGGATCTCGGTACAAAGCTGTTCAATCAAGCCTCCTTGTTGGTGCGACGGGTGATGAACCCACTTGACGAACTAACGTACGCCAACCAACCGCTGCGTCGTGCCAACGAGCGCGTGATCTATGAAGGTGGTGGCAAGGCTTCACGTGAGGGTGTTGGTTTTCGTCGGTTTTATGAGTCATGGTGGGTGGATCTCAATCGACCGGCCGATAGGGCTGTGCGTGGTTCTCTGGAGCAGAATTTTTCCAATCTGGGTGCCCCGGGCAGTACCTGGCAGGAGATACGTAGCCGCACGCCTTCCAAAATCATGAACGAGCAAGGGGTGATTTATGACATGGAGTACGACGCTGCCGGCAATGTAACCAAGAAGACGTGGCCTGACGGAACGTTTGAATCCCACCAGCGCGACATAGCCGCCCAGGGGGGTGAGCAGCGAAACCAGGTAACCCGGATGCGCAACCGGCTTGGTGAAGTCACCCGGTACACGTATGACTCACGGGGTAACTTGCTGACTTTTGAAGAAGGAATTCTGGAAATTGGTGGGGTTGATGTGGATCAACCAGAATACGCCATGACGACCTATGAGTACTTTCCCGCAGGTAATCCTGACAACGAGTTCTTACTTAAAACGAAATTCGAAGCCAACTACGACCCGGCGACCCCGACTCTGTTTCGCACTGATTATGAGTACACCGATCGCCTGCGGACCAAAGTGATTTCTGCAGCCGATGTTGCCGGCCAAACCCGTCCTGAAAAGACCTACACGTATGACTCTGCTGGCCGGATGATGACCAGCACCGACGAAATGGGCCGCACGACCGCCTACCAGTACGATTCACGTGATCGTCAGGTGAAAGTCACTTACAACGACGGTTCGACCGAAGAATCGTTCTACGGCAGTGGCGATGACGCCAACCTGATGATTGCCCGCAAGGACCGTAACGACAACTTCACCCAGACCCGCTACGACGCCTGGGGTCGCAATGTGATGACCATCACTGGGATCGACAACCAGGCCGATGCACTCGATCAAAGCTTCACCCCTGATCCCTCGTTCCATTCGATTAGGACATGCCAATATCTTAACGGGACCAATCTGCGCAGCTCCTGCACCACCAATGGAGAACAAACGGATTACCTTTACGACTTCCGGCATCGCTTGATCCGCACCATTGTTCATCCCCGTGCGGGCCAGGAACTGGTTACCAGGACGACCTATCAGGACAACCTTGTATTGAGCCGTCAGGATGCCTACCAGCGTAACACTTACTACGGCTACCGTCCCAGTGACCGTAGTCTGGTGCGTACTGTCAAAGGCATGCACCCCGGTTACACGCTGGCCAACTTTGACGCAGTGTTTGACGTGACCCGTCCGGCAGCCGATGCTGCCAATCAGGAATTTTTGGTTACTTCTCTTCAGCAAATGCGAGCTTACTTCACACAACCCTAAAAGCCTATCCAGATATTGGTTCGTTTGGAGAGCTGTGCGATCGAATCAGCTTCGTCTCTTCTCGTCCGAAGGCTCACGGATTGTCGGACAAGCAGGCGGAAGCGGGAACACACATCAAAATGGTTTGCGAACGCTTGGCCTCATTCAAAGCCCTCAACGTGACTCCGGACCTCACACCCGATCGCATGGTTGCGGAACAAGCGATGGACCCTTCACGTTTGTTCACTCAGCAAGAGATCTTTTATTTTCACCTAAGTACGACACTTGGTCCGGGCTCTTCTCCCGAGATTGCCAGGCTGGCCATGTTCATGCTACTGACCACGGCGACACTTTCTGAGACTCGACGACAGGTCTATTTGGTCATTGACGAATTTCAACGCGTTGCCGCGCACAATGTCGATGTGATCTTGCAAATTGCGAGAAGCATGAATGTTGGTGTCATCTTGGTCAACCAGTCAATGTCAGACTTGAAACGAGACAACTTGGTGCATGTTGTTGAATCCAATTGCCGTTTACGTCAGTGGTTCGCCATCTCTTCTCCTGATGAGCAAATGAGGTTATCCAAAAGCAGCGGTGAAACAATGGACGTATTGATTTCTGAATCGAAATCACAACGCAAAGACGGCTTCAACGTCAGCCATACCTCGACGCGCAGTGCTAATCAGATCATTGCTCCAAGACTTTCCATCAACGACATCAAGTTAGCAAGCGACGCTGCTGACAAGAGCATTGCTCTGGTGACCCGGGGCGCTGGCTACTGCCAATATGGAGGTATGCCGGTCGTAATTCAATCTGACTTTCATATCTCTGAAAAAGAGTTTTTGAAGCGAAAGAATTCGGCTTGGCCCAAGCCAGGGGATGGCGCATTTGTGCCGGCATGCTGGTCGATTCTTTCGGAACCCGCAGATAGCAGAAGAACGAAGAAAGGGCCAACGGTAACCGAAGAAACGATCGGTGAACCAGCGGATCTCTTCGAATCATTTTTTTCAGATCAGCAATCGTAGAAAGGGGGAAAAATGTTGAATCAACTGGAAATGGAAATCTTGACTGCCCTCACGTGTAAAGTTCGCGTCATGTCTGTAGGACAGTTGCTTCGTGCGTGGGGTCAGGCGAAAAACGAAGCCGTTTTGTTCAGCTTAGAAAGGCTGCTTGCGAGAAAGTTGGCTCGAACTGAGCTGTGGGACGTTGTTCTTCCAAACACTGATCGCACTCCGTTGTTCACTTGGAAGCCCAGCTTTCCAGATCCTGACACTTGGTTGATCTCCAAGCGGGCGCGACAAAGATGGAAGCAGCCGACATCGAGAGTCATCGTCTATCAGGCTACAGAACTTGCGGGACGCATGTTTGGCTCACGATGCGGCCAGCCTGTTAGGGAAATCGAACGTCAGCACGACCTTCTACTTGGAGACGTGTATGTCGACTATTTCTGTGCACTCCCCTCTTTAGCGGAAGCATGGCACGGTGAAGATATGTTGCCGATGGCCGAAAAAGGCGTAAAGAATCCTGATGCTTTTCTGATGGATGGCGATCTTCGTCCACGCCGAGTAATTGAATCTACAGGAGGCTTCTTGATAAAGTCGATTTGCAACACTATTTCCCAACGATGTTTCGTGCCGGTCTTCCGCGCGGCTACTATATCGACACTTCAAACAAAAATCCCATTCTTGGTTTGCTTCGGATTGACACGCATACAGCCGATGTTCGTCGTATTTGTAGACGCTCGGTTGATTTGATTGAAAAGCACCGAGCCAATAAGAGTTTTGCTCGGCTGATTGTTTCGCACCAATTTATGCTGACATGGGCAGTCCCAACACCTTCTAAAGCAGACGCGCTCACGCTAGCCATTCGTGCGGCCGGTGTGCACGCTCGTGTCGAATTTGAGTTTTCGCGGTCACTACTCAACGGTGCGTTGCAACGCGCAGAACCAACTCCCCGATGTTGAGGGTTTAATCGGCTCCTTGCTCGGGAGTGGCGAAAAAAAATGAGCGAAGTGGATTCCTCTTTTTGGTTGAACGTCAGTGCTGCATGGCGTTGAACCAACTACGGTTGGCATGGGGTCAGCCGTAGCGAAAAAAGGAGGAAAGAACATGAAAAGAATTGTTCGTTCAGTGTTCTACCACTGGTGGCTGGACTCCGACCTTCGATCGGTAGGTCGGTTCATTTGGCTACTGCTCAGCTTGCCAATTTTGTTGGTCAAGCTGGTTCTTCATGGCTGTTTGGTCATTTTGGTGATCTACCAAATTATCAGACTGCCGAGCAATCTTAGAGCCATCGCACGCACGTTTCGTGAAGCGACAGCTCTAGGGCAAACCGATCGCAGCTCGACTCGAATGAAGGGAGGTGGGTATCGAAAAAGTTATTTAAAAGGTTCTTTGATTCGCTCAGGCGGATCTTTGAGTAGCGACGATTTACTTCGTCGTTTGGATGAACTGCGTGCGCCGCACGAAAGGAGAAAGCGACGTACGCCAAAAACAGGAGGCCAAAATGGCAAACAAAAATAAACCAACACATCAAATTCGACTCGGCGCAATTCGTGCCGCTGTCTGGCTCAACCGGTCTGAGAAAACGGGAGAGTCGTGGTTCACGGTCACCGTGACCCGTAGCTACCGAGACAAAGAGCAGTTGAAAGACACGACGACATTTCGTCGTGACGATCTACCTGTCGTCTCCAAGGCAGTCGAATTAGCCTACACGTGGATCTGGCAGCAATACGCTGCAAAAGCAGATTCCAAGGAATCGTGTTAGTCAACTGAAACAACCGCTTGCAGGGCTTTGCCCTGCTTGCTTTCAAGGAGGCTACCACGATGGCTAATTCGAAGTCAAACAAAACCGTGTTGATTGGCACTGTGTATGTCACCCATGGCGTAGCAGCAAAAATTCCAATGGAAAATGTGCTGCTCGCCTTGGAACGTCATCTTCGTTGTGACTGGGGGGATGTATGCAATGAAGATTGGAAACTGAATGACCGTGCGCTCGATGAGGGCACGCGATTGGTTTCAATCTACAAGCAGAAAACCGGACGAAGTTTCTGGGTAATTACCGAAGCAAATCGTCTGGCCACAACTGTGCTGATGCCAGAAGAATACTGAGTCTGAAAACTCAGTGGTTTTTGTCGCCACTTGGCTGACTAGAGGTTTTGTCGTGGGAAGCATAACGCTTCTCACGGCTTTTTCAAATCATTCAACGAAAGAACTGTAGACGATGAATAGGGCAAAGATACACGAGATAAGACGCGGCATGCTTGTGGCAAAGATTTCGATAAGGCGCCACAGAGGGCGAACTCGACGTCGGGTAGAGATTTACCGAATATTCAAAAACGGTGACCGCTGGCAAAAGTCTAGGCAATTCAGCTGCAATGACGTTCCGCTGATGCGGTTGTTACTCAACGATGTATATGGCTGGATGCTTCTTGAAGAAAACAAATCGGACGCCGGATCCAAAAAACATTGGTGCCAAAGCATTTGCGAAAAGTGAATCAATTCAAAGGATAAAAATCATGGCAAAAAAACTTCAGTTACGTCGTCTTGCTTATCGCCCAGTTGACGCGGCACAAGTTTGTGGGGTTTCAGAGAGAACTTTTGCCGACTGGTTGAAATCTCCAAATAACCCGCCGCCTCATTTTCGACGTGGCGGCGTTGTACTGATCCCAAGGCGTGAGCTCGAAAAATGGCTTGCCAATCAAACTTCTGAAACCAACGAAGCCAAAAGGGGTTGATCTTTTTCGCCTCCTGATCGATCTTCAATTTGCTTATTCTTCTTAGTCAAGGAATCCACATGGCTAGTATCGTAAAACTCGGTAAAGGAAAACAGCCTCCGCGTGCAATTGATTTTTCAGGTCTCGATGGCAAACGTTGCCGCCTCCGGATTGGAAAGGTCTCGGTTGAAGAGGCCAGAGAATTTAAAAGGTACGTTGAAAAGTTGCTCAATACGATCCGTCTGAGCCAAAATCCGGATTCTGAAACTGTACGTTGGCTTCGAGGAGTCGACAAGACGATCAGAGCTAGGATGGCACGGTTTGGGCTTTGCAAGATGGCAAGAAGCTCTCCGTCTCTCGGTGAGTTGATTGATGCGTTTGTCGAAGTCAAGACAATCGAGCTTAAGGCGTCATCTGTAAAACGGATTGAGAGTTCGATGACGCTACTGAAGCTTCATCTGGGGAGTGAAACAAAAATCAACACCATCACGCCGGCCAATGCAAAAGAATGGCGAATAAAACTTTTGAAAACAGGATTGTCTGAAGCAACTGTGCGTACGCATGCCCGAAACGCCAAAACGCTTTTCAATGACGCCATTGAGCGCGAGATCACTCGAAAAAACCCATTCAAAAAACTTCCGTCCACCTCGGTCGCTGCCAAGAAGGACCGATACATCACGCCTGATGAGACAGAACAAATCATCAAGGCCTGCCCTGATCATAAGTGGAAGACTTTTGTAGGCTTGCTCAGATACTTGGGGCTTCGCTGTCCGTCTGAAACACACACTGTGAGATGGACTGATATTGATTGGGATCGCCGTACGATCACAATACGAGCGAAGAAGACTGACTCTGTTCGAGTCGCTCCGATACGGCCAGAGTTGTTTGTTTTGCTTGAGAAAGCCCTCAAAGACGCAGCTCATAAAAAGGGGGCCATCATAGATTTAAAAACAAACAACCGTTATCGGACTTTTAAAAAGATCCTAAAGCGAGCCCAAGTTGAACCATGGGCCGACCTCTTCCAGCATCTTCGCCGTTGTTGTCGAACCCAGTTTCTCAATGAAGGCCATCCGCCTCACGCGGTCTCTCGCTGGATGGGGCATGGTCAGTTGGTTGGTGACCAGCACTACACGATGCTTACGGACGATATATTCGATAACGCCACAGGTGTAATCCGTGGGTCCGACAGGGAAAATGCGGGGGCTGGGAGTGCTTCGCGCGCAGCAAAAAGCGCAGCAGCAAAACGATGTATCGGGCTGCAATGGGCTGCAAATGGAAATTTAGAGGCTGATGTCGGCGCACAAAAAAACCTCGTTTTCGCCGGTAAAAAGCTTGAAAACGAGGTTTTCATGAGAGTGAGGGCGCAGGGGCTCGAACCCTGGACCTACGGATTAAAAGTCCGTTGCTCTACCAACTGAGCTACGCCCTCTTTCCGGTATATAAATACCAGTAACTTGCAAACAGGCGTCACCCTGAAGTGAAATCGACTCTCGCAAGAACGGAAAGTCTAGCAAATACCAAAAACCTGCCAAGCCCCATCTCTACTTTCCTCGGAACGAATTGTGAAGGGGTTCCGTTTGTACCGTTGGTAGAATTTGGCGTGGCAAACCAGTCTGGCTTTGGTCGCGATATTGATGCTCCTTTTGGGTGCAGTTCGAATCGGCGTGGGAATGGACTGCCGACCAAAACCTTCTGGATCGGCTGGATTCATTGGGCCTCGTTTGATGAATGTCAAAACACGAATTCTTGAGAGGGCGAATCTCCTCCTGAGCCCGCGTCATTTGGCACTTCAAGCCCAGCAGCGGTTTCGTCCTCCCAAAGGGAGCAACTTATAGAACCCGGCCTAGCCTCGGTTGAGTAAACAATAGCCGTGGCAAGCACTAAAAACGCCTCATGTTGCCACTTCGCATTGTTGGGTGTAACAAGGCACTAATCGACAAGTTCAAACTTGACTTGTAGAGACTGGGATACCTCAACCGAATGCAGCGACTCAGTTTCGGTTGCTGACTTTACTCCCGTCATCATATCCATGTACTCGGCCGCTGGATTGTCTTCTTCTGTGGCCGTCGAACCGTGAATCGAGATGACTTTGCCGAGTTTACTACCGGCAAGCTCCGCCAACTTTTCGGCTTGTGACTTCGCGTCGGCGAACGCTTGTTTGGTCGCCTCGGCCTCCAACGAATTTCGATCCGAAATGTCCCCCCACGCCAACGACCCCCTCGTTTCGACGACGTAGCCCATTGGATCGGTCACTTCTGAGAATGAGATCCCGGCAGTCTCAGCAGAGTCGACAAGCTTGGACAGCATCCCCAAAGTTATTTTCTCCTCGTCATTCTCGCCGATCTTGATTTGAACTTTGATCGTTTGGCTGAGGTAATATCCGTCGGCCGTCATCTCTTCAGCAACACCCGCCATCATGTCGTCGCTGTTGAGGTTAGTGTTGAAAACTGAATCCATGTATTCGACTTCGACATCCGGAAAATCCATCGGGTTAATGGTTTCCTCAAGCGACTTTTTAATTGCAAGGAACTTGCCGAGGGCCTTCTTGGAGGTTTTGCCCTTGGCAGTCACGAATCCCTTAAGCACTAAGAGATCAGGTTTAGCGGATGCGGTCCCCGTGCCAATGACCTCGATCGAGCGGGTTTCTGTGCCGGTCTGAGCTATCGACTGAGAAGGCAATGTCAGCACCAGAGCTAGGCAGGCGAAACAAAGCAACAGCGAGAAAAAAAACGGCTTGGAGGAACGGGACATACTTGTTGCTTTGGAGAAAGGGTTAAAGTGAAGCGGAAAAGGAAAAGTCATCAAGACCCTTAGACTCGAAATAATAGCACGGTGCCTCTCAAGCGTAAACGAAGCTCTCCCAGACATTTTAGTGAAACATCAGTCGCGAGATTTGGGTTACCGTTTACTTCTGGTCAACTATTCACCTCTCTAAGTAATCACTTCCAAGGTAATCATTTCCAGGCCAGCTATCGAACAATGAACGTTTCGAGCCTTCTCGCTGACAACACATCTTGGCAACGCGCTCAGGCGGTCGGCTTGAGAAGTCCTTCGGCTCCATGGCATCGGTTTGGAGGTCGTAAAGCTCCTAAGTGATACAGGTGAGCGAATAACCAAATGAAAGGGTAAAGTTATGTGGATTAAATGAATAACCGCTCCCCCGTTTTCGGTCACGAAGATTGGACTAACCTAACCAAATTGAACGATACTTGCATTTGAATGGCGATGATTTCGGGCTACACTTGAGTAAATAAATATAGCCGCTTTCTGATCGCTTCGCCGCTTTCTTACAACTCCACCGATTTCAAGAAGCTTCGTCCACTATTGGGCGTCGAGCTCTTAACAAAAGCCAAATAAATCATGTCCCAAACATTTTCGGCCAACCTCAATCTGAGAGTTCTTGTATTGTTTGTCGTGTCGTCGATGTTGTCGGCGGCGTCAGCTCAAGAGCAGGTCTCATTCAATCAGCAGGTCCGGCCGATTTTGACCGACATCTGTTTCAATTGTCATGGACCTGATGCTGCAGCGACCGAGGGCGGCGCGCGACTCGACAGCTTCGAAGCCGCGACGGGCGAAGGTGATTCAGGCGATCCAATTGTCGTCCCAGGGGACTCGGCAAACAGTGGGCTGGTCAAGCGAATTTTGGACGCTGACGATCCGATGCCGCCAGCCGATTTTGAAAAGCAACTGACTGACGAGCAAAAACAGATTCTTAAAGACTGGGTCGATCAAGGCGCAAAGTACGAAAGCCATTGGGCATTCATTCCGCCGACTCGCCCTACCCTGCCCGATGTCAAAAATAAGGCATGGCCGCGCACGCCGATCGATCGGTTTGTGTTGGCCAAATTGGAATCCGAAGGGCTTGAGCCAACCGACCCCGCCAGCAAATCGACATTGATTCGACGATTGGCGCTCGATTTGACAGGCCTACCGCCGACGGTTGAGCAGGTCGAGCGGTTTCTCGATGACGACTCAGAAGATGCCTATGAACGACTCGTTGATCGATTGTTGGCTTCACCCAACTTCGGGGAACGCATGGCGATACCGTGGCTCGATTACGCTAGGTACGCTGACAGCAACGGTTTTCAAACTGACACCAGCCGTCACATGTGGGCGTGGCGAGACTGGGTGATCAACGCCTACAACCGCAACCTGCCTTTCGACCGATTTACGGTTGAACAGATCGCCGGTGATATGCTTCCCAACCCCAGCCGCGCCCAACGGATCGCCACGGGATTTAACCGTAACCATCGACTCAACGGCGAAGGCGGTCGAATTGTTGACGAGTGGTTTGTGGAGACGGTCATCGACCGAGTCGAAACGACAGGGATGACGTGGCTTGGACTGACGTTTAATTGTTGTCGGTGTCACGATCACAAGTACGATCCGATATCTCAGAAAGAGTTCTTTCAAATGTTTGCTTTCTTCAATTCGGTTGAAGAAAGCGGCGTGTTGGCACCCAAGGGCAAGAACGGCGACAACTCACCTCCTTTGCTAGAGCTGACCACTCCAGCGATGGAAGCCAAGATAAAGGAATTTGAGTCTCAAATCGCCGCAGCAGATGCGACTTCAAAGAAACTCATCGAAACTGAATCAGAACTAGTTACTCAGTGGGTGAATAGTCTTAAGTTTGATGCGACATCCGACAAATCAATTTGGTCAATCGCCAAACCGAAAAAGGTCTCGGGAGAAAGGGGAGTCAAATTCGAGCGGAAATCTGACGGCTCGTACCTAGCCAAGGGCAAGAATCCCGCAAAGACCGTTTACACGATCGAAATACCGTTACCCAAATCCAAGTCGCCGATCACCGCTGTGATGCTTGAAGCGATCCAGGATGACTCGCTTCCCCAAAAATTGCTGGGACGCAGCAGCAACGGTAACTTTGTCTTGACTGATTTCACAATGGAAGTTCGACCGGCGAAAACGAAAGCCGGAGCCGGTGACGATCAGCCTGAATCAATTCCTGTTGAGTTCCAACGTGCCCAGGCCGACTACGAACAGGATGGTTGGACTGCGTTTTCGGTTATCACTCCGAAATCCAAAATTGAGAGAGGCAAAAATAAGGGCTGGGCTACCAACGGTTTCGAATCCAAGCCCGGTGCCGCGAATCGAATCATGTTCGTGGCAAGTCAACCTATCGATGCCCCCGCTGACTCGGTGGCGGTTATCAAGATATTTCACCAGTCGAGACACGCTAGTCATTCGATCGGGCGTTTTCGAATTCAAACAACTTCCGAAGACGCGGATAAGGTCGTGCTGGGCGATGTTTTGATCCCCAAGGATATCACCGATATTCTTGCCATCGCTCCCAAAGATCGCAGCAAAAAGCAGACAACCATGTTGAACGCTTTCTATCGGTCCAGCATTCCCAATCCGATTAAGGCTGCGGAAAAGAAGGTCTCCGATCTAAATGCGGAACTGAAAGTCTACAGGGATCGTCTTCCTACAACGATGGTGATGCAGGAAGGCAAGAAACGCCAGGCATTCATTCTCGAGCGGGGCGAGTACGACCAGAAGGGAGACAAAGTCGAACGGGGCGTTCCCAATTTTCTTCCACCGATGGCCGAGGGCCAAACGATGGATCGACTGGGGCTGGCCAAATGGATCACGGATCCGGGAAACCCGTTAACCGCTCGGGTCTGGGTCAATCGGACGTGGGCACTCTTCTTCGGAAATGGAATCGTAAAGACAACTGAGAACTTTGGAACGCAGGCCGAATTCCCCAGCCATCCTGAACTTCTGGATTGGATGGCGGTCGAATTTATTGAGGCGAAACATCTGCCCGACGTTGGTGGCCAGTCGGCACAGTCGTGGGACATGAAAGCGTTCATCAAGATGTTGGTCACGAGTTCGACTTACCGGCAGTCGTCGCGAGTGACGCCTGACCAGGTCGAGCGGGATCCTGAGAATCGTTTGCTTTCTCGTGGGCCGCGTTTTCGTTTAACTGGCGAACTGATCCGGGATCAGGCCCTAGCGGTCAGTGGTCTTTTGGTCAACAAAATTGGCGGGCCGAGCGTGCGGCCTTACATGCCCGAAAGGGTCTGGGATGAAACGAGCGTCTACGGCGATCTGCGAAATTACAAGCACGATACCGGCGATGGGCGTTACCGACGTTCGCTGTACACGATTTGGAAGCGAACGGCTGCTCCGCCGTCAATGTTGCTCTTCGATGCCCCCAGTCGTGAAGTCTGCACCGTTAAGCGATCCAAGACCAACACGCCGCTTCAAGCGTTGTCGTTGCTCAACGAGATCACCTACGTCGAGGCCGCCCAAGGGTTGGCAAAGCAAATGATTCGGTCCAAGGGTGAATCGCCTAAGCAGAAGATTGCCCATGGCTTCAAAATTATTACCGCACGAGATGCAACCGAAACAGAGCTCAATGTGTTACTCGGCGGATTTCAAATGGATTTGGACAATTTTCAGAAAGACGAATCAGCGGCAAAGGCGTTTCTGCAGTCCGTTGATGAATCGGCGACTAGCTCGCTGAAACCATCAGAGTACGCGCTCCATGCCGCGTATGGATTGACCGCCAACGTTCTACTTAACCTCGATGAGTTTGTCTCGCGTGAGTAAATTTGCTCTTAGACATTATCGACGAACTGATCATCAACACGATTGAAGAGGGAAAAATGAATTCACCAAAACATCTTCAGATTCAAGACAATATGAACCGCCGTGTCTTCCTTCGCGGTGGAGCGTCGGCCGTCGGGACTGCTGCACTGGCGTCATTGCTACCCAGCGGTGGGTCATCGGCAAGTGCAATGTCTGTGGGGGGTGAGTCCGAGTTTCCAAACTTTGCTCCCAAGGCCAAACGGATTATCTATTTGTTCCAGTCGGGTGCGCCCTCGCAAATGGATCTCTTTGATCCAAAACCAGGGATGGCTGACCATTTTGACGAAGACCTTCCGAAAGACATCCGCAAAGGACAGCGGCTGACCACGATGACATCAGGTCAGTCAAAGTTTCCGGTCGCTCCGTCGGTGTTCAAATTCAAGCAACACGGCGAATCTGGGATGTGGATGAGCGAGTTGTTGCCCAAGATGTCGAAGATCGCGGACAAATTCTGCATGATTCGCTCGATGCACACCGAAGCGATCAATCACGATCCGGCGATTACCTTTTTTCAAACCGGTTCTCAGTTAGCCGGTCGTCCAAGCATCGGGGCCTGGGCCGGCTATGGCTTGGGTAGTGAGAACCAGGACTTGCCCGCCTATGTCGTTTTGACTTCGTTTGGCAGCGGACGACCCAATGACCAGCCGCTTTATGATCGGCTTTGGGGCGCTGGTTTTCTGCCGTCAAAGCATCAGGGGGTCAAGTTTCGAAACACTGGAGACGCGGTTTTATATCTTTCCAATCCAGACGGAATTGATCGCCTGACGCGGCGGAGCACGATTGATCGAATCGCCGCGCTCAACGAACAACACCACGCCCAAGTTGGTGATCCCGAAATTCAAGCGCGTATCGCACAGTATGAAATGGCGTTCCGCATGCAGGACAGCGTTCCTGATTTGCTCGACGTCTCTGGCGAAACCAAAGAGACGCTCGAGGCCTATGGCCCTGATATTAACAGGCCGGGCAGTTATGCGTCCAATTGCCTGATCGCGCGGCGGCTTGCCGAACGCGACGTCCGTTTCATTCAGCTATTCCACATGGGCTGGGATCATCACAATGGCTTGCCAAAGAAAATCAAAGGTCAAGTCCACGATACCGATCAGCCGACTTGGGCGTTGATCAATGACTTGGAGGAGCGTGGACTGCTGGAGGATACGCTGATCGTTTGGGGTGGCGAGTTCGGTCGGACGATTTACTCTCAGGGCAAACTTACCAAAACAAGTTACGGGCGAGACCATCATCCGCGTTGTTTCAGTTTGTTGTTAGCCGGAGCGGGAATTAAACCCGGTCTGACGTATGGAGCAACCGACGAGTATTGCTACAACATTACTGAGAACCCGGTTCACGTTCACGATCTCAACGCTACGATTCTGCACTTGATGGGAGTCGATCACAAACGTTTGACGTTCAAGTATCAAGGCCGCGATTTCCGTTTGACCGATATCGGCGGGGAGGTCGTCCACGATATTCTGGCGTAGTTAATATGCTCGAACAGTTTCTTTTGCTTAGGCATACACCAATGCGGGCCATGAACGAAAATGTTGACGAACTGTTTCGGTGTTTATAAACCGGTTTTGTCGTGTCATTTGCGGACCGAGGAACTCTTGAAGAGACGGAAGTCAGTCCCGTTTTCCATCATCAACGTAGCGGCGGTGTGCCTAATTGGATCTCGCGGATTTGATACTGAAGCGGCCATGAAAAAAACCTCCTTGGCTTTTCACTATGCGTGAACCAAGGAGGCTTCTGTTTCTTCGCCAAGCAAAGGACGTTGGGACGTGTTAAAACTCCGGGTGACCCCTTTGATTCGAACGACCTAAACGTGATTACGTCGGCGGCGTTTGATCAACGCAAATACTGATGCCGTTGCAAAAAAAGCAAAGCTATTCGGTTCGGGAACGGTCACAAGCGCCGCCAAATCGGTAATAGTGATGCTTTGGAAGTCTTCACGGACGGTGAAGCCTTGATCGACGAGTCCTCGAACCGTCACCGTGCTTAGGAAGTTCTCTGCGGGATCCGAGACAATGGGCGAGAGAATCTCTTGATCGAAATTCGCACCCGGCAGCAGGGCCGAAGAAAGACTTATGCCTTCATCCCAATGGCTGCCAGCGGATCCGGGGCCAAAGTCTTGCTCAATTGGCACAAACATGACGTTAGGATCAGGATCAAACTCCGCCCGGTAGGCCGCCAAGCCATTGGCACCAATGTAGTTGTTGTTCGAATCTGTCAGCCCCTGCGAACTCCATAGGCCTCCGATTCCCAATGCGTGACCCATTTCGTGAAAAGCGACGTCCAAAAAGCGATTGGTGTCATCCAAAAACTGTAGGTCAGCTGAATCAAAGTCGATGCCAGATACAAGTGTGTGAATGAACGTCTGCGACGAATTAAGGCCAAAACTCTGAGTCGCACTCGCAATGGCGTCCCCCGAGCCGTCAATGTTCGCTGTACCAACGAATAAGTCGGGACCACCCGGGGTGTTGTAAGTGGCATCGACAACGGGGTCGATGATCACGTAGTCCCACATTGCGGCTGCGATCTCAATGGAACGTACCTGATCTGCGGAAAACCCACTACCAATTTGAAGGTTAAACTGAAAGGAATCCGTGTCGGTCAAAATGCCGTTTTGAGCCAAGCATGGAGAAGTGTTACTCAAAAGAGGACAGCAGGACGCAACTAAGAGGAGCAACAAGTGCTGAAACGGGAGCTTCATTTTCTTTAGACCAATAAATAATGGTTCTTGCACGAAAGCGACTAGTGGTGTGTCAGCACTAAAGATTAGGGTCAATCTGCATGCAGCACAAGGAGGTTGCAATGCAGAAGAAGTATATTGTTCAGCTCACGGAAGCAGAACGTCAATGTTGTTTGGAGATCGTCAAGCTTCTTAAGGGCACGAGCCAAAAAGTTCGGCGAGCCCAGATTTTGCTTCAGGCAGATTCCAATGGGCCTAACTGGACGGACTCGCAAATCGCAGAAGCTTATCGGTGTCGCACCAAGACAGTCGAAAACGTTCGTCAGCGCTTTGTAGAACGCGGCTTCGAAGAATGTCTCAACCGCAAGAAGCGGGACAAGCCACCAACTCCCAAGCTACTCGACGGCAAACAAGAGGCCAAAATATTGGCGATGCGTCTTGGTCAAGCGCCCAAGGGGTACGCCAACTGGACATTGCGTTTACTCGCACGTAAAGTCGTTGAACTGGAAGTGGCTGATTCAATCAGTCACGAAACAGTTCGCCAAACGATAAAAAAAACGGCATGAGCAACAAACAGAAACTCGAATATTGGGTCATTCCTCCCGAAGCCGATGCCGAGTTCGTGGCCAACATGGAAGAGGTTCTCGAAACATATGAAAAGCCGTATGACCGACAACATCCTGTCATCTGTATGGACGAGCAGCCCGTTCAGCTGATCAAGGAAACCCGGCAGCCCATTGCAGCCACCAAAGAGCATCCCAAACGCGTGGACTACGAATACGAAAGAGTTGGTACGGCAAGCATCTTCATGTTTAATGAACCCCTTGCCGGTTGGCGGCAGGCCACTGCTCGTAACCAGAGAACCAAATTGGATTGGGCTCAGGAAGTCGCGTCACTGCTTGACGGACGCTATGCCGACTGCGAAAAGATCACCCTCGTATGCGACAACCTCAACACCCATACCAAAGGAGCTTTCTATGAAGTCTTTGCTCCCGACAAAGCCAGAGCGTATGTCCGCCGAATCAACTTCTGCTACACACCCAAACATGGTAGTTGGCTTAACGTCGCCGAGAATGAACTTAGTTCGCTAACACGGCAATGCCTTAAGCGACGAATCGAAACACTCAAAAAGCTGCAATCTGAAATAAAAGCCTGGTACGAAGATGTAAACGAAACTCAAAGAGGAGTCGACTGGCAAATGAAAATCGACGACGCCAGGGCAAAACTAAAATCCGTCTACCCTAAAATTAAGCTTTGACAGACCACTAGAGGTGCTACTCGACTTGTTTTTCGGGTAACAGTTCAGCGTCTGTTCACATCTCGTCGGCGAAGCAGGATTATGGGCATCACAGTCGTAACTGTAATTGCCGACTTCGTTGGTTGCACCTGAGGCGGTAGGGGTGTTAATGCTCGCCAGAAATTTATCGTTTCGATAGCCAAACGTAGTTTGGACTTCATTGTCATGGGGGAAGTCAGCAAGCGGACTCCAGCATCGTAAGTACGATTGTGGACGATCACCGGACCGCCGCTGCCAGTGACTCTTCCGGAGACCTAATCTAAATCAAGCCAAACTTCTCTCGAACTGGCCTGTTGGTCAGTGACGATTTTGAGTTTTCTAAGGTACGTTTTCACGGTTTGGATCGCTTGAACAGGTTGAGTGAAATCAGTGCTCCATTTGGTCTGGGCGAACCATTGTTCGACTTGGTCTAGCTTGAGGTCATAGCGTTTTGCAATTAGCTCGCAAGCCTCGGGAGATTTCATCAATGAGCCGGTGGAGCCGTTGATGATCTCCAGCACCTTTTTGATATCTGCTGCTCGCTCGGAGAGGATTTCGTCTCGGACCAACACCAGAAATGCAGGCCAGAGCGTTCTCCGTTCACCGACGCGCCGAAACTCGCCTGAATCAACAAACTGAGCTGTCGTAAAACGTTCCCAGAAAAAAATGTCAGCCGATCCGCCGGCAAGTGCTTTTCGAGCACCGTCGAGATTGCCGATCTTTTCAAACTTCAGATCGTCGGTCGACCAGCCGCGCTCGGACGCATCAACGATCGCCATTAAGTGCGATCCCGAGCCGAACCGACTGATCGCGTAACGCTTGCCCTCAATCTGGTCAATCGACTCGATGTCACTGTTTGCAGCGACGTGAATGCCCCAGATCAGCGGCGACTCAACGTACGTCTTCACAACACTGCAGGGATTGCCCTTCAAGACTGACGCGATTCCGCCTTCGGCCAAGACAATCGCAATGTCAAGTTCTTTTTCTTCCAAGCCACGGGTCATCGCCCCGGTACCTCCCGGAACATCGACGTACCTGACGTCGAGTCCGACAGATTGAAATTCGTTTGTCTCTAAAGATAAATGCCAAGGCAGATTGAAATGTTCTGGTACTCCACCGACAACCAGGGTTTGTTTTGCGGCCACGCTTCTACTCCGTTCAAAATTATCGCTTAACTATTTGTCACATGCTGGTCGCGCACTTTCTTGGCGTGTGCAAACAGTTCCAGCAGCGCATCAGCGTCGGATGTTTCAATCAAGCTTTTCAAGTCGCCGAGGTTGGCTTGAAACTCGGTGATCGAATCCAGAATTGCTTCCCGGTTCTCCAGGCAAACGTCGCGCCACATGACCGGGTCGCTGGATGCGACTCGGGACGAGTCGCGAAATCCGCCGGCAGCATACTCGAAGATCTGATCGACACAGTCGGTTTCGGACACCGTTTCGACGAGCGAATAAGCGACCACGTGAGGGAGGTGGCTGGTCGCCGCAAGGACTTTGTCATGCTGTTCCACGCCCAGTGTTTGGACTTTTGCGCCCGTGGCTTCCCACATCTTTGTCACTCGCTCCACAGCGGACGGTGAGGTGTTGGGAAGCGGGGTCAGGATGACTTTGTGATCAACAAACAGATCGGCCAACGCGGCTTCCACGCCACTTTTCTCGCGTCCCGCAATAGGATGGCCAGGAACAAAAAAATCCGGAACCTCGCCAAACGCGAGCTTCGCCGCCGCAACCACACTGGCTTTGGAACTCCCGGCGTCGGTCACAACCGCACCTTCGGCAAGATGGTCAGCGATCTTTTCCAGCAGCGGCCGCATCGCGCCCAACGGAACCGATAGTAGCACCATGTCGGCATCGCCCACGGCGGTCGCCGGATCAAGGGTGTACTCGTCGATTACACCCAGCTCAACGGCACGCTTGAGGTGTTCCTCACTACGGCTGCAACCAACAATTGTTTCGCAAACGCCGGCGAGTCGAAGTGCTTTGGCCAATGAACCGCCGATCAGACCGACGCCGAATATTGCAAGCTTCTTTATCATAACACGATTTTAGTCAATCGCGACCTGAGCGATAAGTGGCGGGGCGTTAAGTGACTCCGGTCGCCAGGTTGAATCCTGCGTCGCGGCCGACGCGGTCGCTGAGCCAGTTGACACCGACGGTGACACGGCTACTCAGGTCTCCAGTAGTTCCCTCGTACCACCTGATCCAATCTACGAATACGCGTCGCTAATCTGTCGAATGTACTCTAGGGCTTCCTCAAGCTCCGAAGCCTCGACTCCGGCTACTCGACCAGCTCGATCACACTCGCCCAGTAAAACCAACTCCTCATAACTTTCGTTTTGCTCGAGCCGCTTTCTTGCTCGGGCCCCGATCGTACGGTCGTGCAGTTTGTGGGCTTCCATGTGATGTTCGATCAACCATCCTGTCCGCTGAGTGATGACCCCTTGAAGCGATTCCAGTCCACTGTAAACGTGATCGTACGGGTCGATCCCTTTTCCGACATCGTGCAGCAATGCCGCCAAAAGGAATTCTTCATCGTAAGGCAGGCAATCACAAGCTCGGTCAAAAACCTGCAGGCTGTGATAGAGCGCATCACCTTCAGGATGGTACTTGGGACTCTGCTTGACATTCTCCAGCGGCAGGAGTAACGAATAGTAGACTTGAAAACGATCGACTTTTTCTTCGGCTTCCGCGACAGCATGCTCCAAATTCAGATCGGGATATTGATTGGCAAGAAAAGTCTCAAGCTGCGTGATGCTGGCTTTTTCTATTGCTTTACCGGTAATCGAACTTTTGAAGACGTAACTCACCTTCGTTGTCGGATAGACCGTTAGTTCGACTGGAAACCTGTCTGAAACGTGGATGTGTTTGAAGACCTGCCGCTCGCCATTTTTTACGACACGCTTGAACTCAGTGTCATAAACGAAACCGTGGTAGTCAAGTTCGCCGGTAACCGACTCGATCGAGTCCGAGAACACGTGAATGTCAATGTCGGAGCCTTTACGAACGTGGCCAGTGAAGACGCTGCCAATCAAGCGTGGTCGAAATCGGTTCAGAATTCGCATGATCCGGAGCGCTTCCACTCGCATGGCTTGGAGATTGTCATCGCGTGAATCGCCTTCGAGCATTCGGGCAAGCTTTTGAATCTCGTCGCGAATTTCGGCATTGCTGGGCAAGTCCTTGGGCTTAACCCAGCCCTTGCAAATCTGCTTGGACGCTTTCATTTTCGCGCGGTAGTACTCGGATTCCTCTCGCTGATACATCAGCATCGCGGCTTGGTAAGCGATCTGTCGCCTTAGTTTGGAGTTTGCCATTTTGTCGCGATTGATTCGCGAAGATTAAGACTGGTTGGTCGGCGGAGCTATCGACAATCGTCGAGCAGTAAAAGTTCACTCAGTTTTGGCTAGAATTCTGCGCGGAATGCAAACTAAATTACTTAATATTTTTTTGTGCCGATATACGAAGAAATCCCGATAAATGGTTTACACTAGGTTGTCAAACAGTTGTTTGATACGGTTGTTTGAAATATCGAGTTGGCAGATTGAAACCCAAGGGCATTTCAAAACCCTTGTTCGGCACCAAACAGCCTCGGAATCTCGCGCGTCTAGCGACACTGGACGGGTTTTGAAGTGCTTTCTAACTACAGAAATCAAATGGCAAAGCAACCTGATAAAACCGATTCGACTCGGGAAAAGATCATTCTCCAAGCCGGTCCGATTTTTGCGAGCAAGGGATTTCGAGCCGCAACGGTTCGAGAGATTTGCGACAAGGCACAAGTCAACCTTGCGAGCATCAACTACTACTTTGGCGATAAACAACAACTATATTTCGAGGCGGTTGTGCGGGCGCGGGAGATGCGAGTTGAACAGGTTCCCCAGCCCGAGTGGGATGCGTCGATGGGGCCACACCGAAAGCTCAAGGGCTTTGTTGGTTTGATTCTTGATCGCCTCGTCGCGATGCAGAACGAGCCGTGGCAAGTCCGATTGTTGATGCGAGAGATTTTGCAACCGACCGAAGCATGCTCGCATCTGGTCAAGGAGTACTTTCGACCCTTCTTTGACTCACTGCTCGAAATTGTTGACGACATCGTGGAGGCGCCACTGCCTCAACACGTTCGTACCAAGGTCGGGCTGAGCATCGTTGGCCAGTGTCTTTACTATCGCTTTGCCGCGGGTTTAACTTCGTTGATAATCAGCGATGAGGATTTTCAAGAGCACTTTGATCGTGACTCTCTGGCTGAGCACATTACCAGTTTTTCATTGGCAGCGATAAGAAATTATGTGCGAGAACCTGGTCCTCAAACGGAACAGAAATAGAGCCGCGCACGCCAAGCAACTTACTTAAAAACAAATTGATTGAGACTTGAGATAGTAATGGCTGATACATCACCTAAACCAGACGCCCAGAAAACGGATACAAGGGATCCGGGCGTTGGGCATGAAACTGCTGATCCGCGGTCACAACGACCAGGCTCAGTTGAGGGCGCTTCTGGCGGTATAGTAACATCGAGCGACGTTCAAAGCTCCAGTTCTTCGCTGGGAAAAGAGATAGCCAAGTACATCGTTTCAATCCTGATACTTGGAATTGGGGTAGCAGTGCTGCTCTTTCTTCGCAGTCTTCGAACGCCGCCTCAGGAGCAGGAGTCCAAAGAGCTTGTGCCGATGGTTCAAACGATGCCCGTGGTCCCCTATTCAGGTCAATTGGACAAGATGATCTCAGGTACCGTTGTGCCATTTAGGGAGATCAAAGTAGCGGCCGAGGTTAGCGGCAACGTTGCGAGTAAGGCGGAGGTATTCGAAGCCGGAAATTTCGTGACAAAAGGCACACAGTTGCTCCAAATCGACCCGACCGATTACCAATTGCTCCTTGAAACTGGGCTCGCTGAAGTCGATCAAACGGAGAAAATGCTCGACGAAACGAAAGAGGAAATTGCTGGCGCAAAACGCAACGTTGCCAACGCTGAGAATGAATATCACTTGGCCAAAAATGATCATCAGCGGAATTTGCGAATCCGCAGTGCCCTGTCGGCGGCAGAGTTGGATCAGTCAAAACGGGCTTTGCAAGCGGCTCAGACCGGTCTGACGTCGCGAAAGAACAGTCTCGACATGATGAACGCCAAACTGGTTCGGATGAAGTCGACGCTGGGCTTGGCCAAGTCAAAGCTTTCCCGCTCGGAATTGAACTTGAAGCGAACTGTAGTCGTGGCGCCTGATGATGGAGTCATCGTTCGCGAGATGGTTCAGGAAGGTGATTACGTGCGGGCGGGCGACCCGCTGGTGATGTTTGAGGACACGAGTCGTTCTGAGGTGCTTTGCAATTTGGCTCCGACCGATTTGGCGTGGATTCGAGACAACTCGCCAGCCAATAAATCATTCGAAGGTGAATCGAAAAAAGAGGCGCAGTCGCCATACTATTTACCCAAGACCGATGTCTCCATCTTTGACATTGGTGACCCAAGCGTCATTTGGCGAGGTGTGTTGGAGCGGTTTGACGGGATTGGTCTCGACGAGTCGACCCGTACGATTCCTGTTCGCATTACGATTAGGGAGCCGGTTGTGGAATCCGAACAAGGTCAGCGGGCGCTTGTTCGTGGCATGTTCGTCAAGTGCAAGATTGAAATTCAAACCAGTACCGACAACGCGAAACTATCCTTTCTGTCTTTCCCAGCGGTCGCGCTTCGCCCAGGCAACTACGTGTGGGTCGTTGAGGACAGAAAGCTGCGAAAAGTTGACGTCAAGGTCGTCGATTTTGGTGAGCAGTTGATCGATGAAAAGATGACCAAGATCGTCGTGATTGCGTCCAAGCCCGATTCGCTGAAGTCTGGTGATGAGATCGTCACTACTCCGATCCCTCAGCCGAGAGAAGGCAAAGACGTTCTGCTTGAAAGTGATGTTGAGGAATCCGAATTGGAAGAGCAGAACGAAGAAGGCGATGGAGAAGAAGGCGACGGAGAAGAAGGCGAAACCGGCGAAACTAACAACGTAGAGTCCAAAATCGTTGAATCCAAAGCGGAACAGTCCGACATCGAGGTAGAAGAAATTGAACTTGCTGCCAGTGGGAGTCAGCCATGAGATCGGTAATTCGATGGGCGATTAAAAACTCGCCAGCCATGAACACATTTTTGATTGCTGCGATGATTGTTGGCACCGTCAGCATGGTCGTGATGCGCAGGGAAGTCTTTCCGAGTTTTGCGTTGGAGTTGGTTGTTGTTTCGGTACCGTTTCCTGGGGCCACGCCAGAGGAAACTGAGGAAGGCATCTGCCAGAAGATTGAATCTGCAGTCGCCAATCTCGATGGCGTCAAGAAGATGACGTCGGTTGCAATGGAGAACAGCGGTTTCGTTATTTTGGAGCTTAACGGAAACGTTAATGACGTCCAGCCAGTCCTCAATGACGTTCGATCGGCAATCGATCAGATTTCGACTTTTCCACCAAACGCCGAAGATCCCGAAGTGAAACAGATCATCTTTCGGGCTCCGGCGATCTCGATCGGCGTCATCGCTCCGACACGTGACGGGCCACCGACGCTTGCCCAGCAACGCCAGTTGCGTGACATTGCGGAAGAAATACGGACCGATCTTCTGGAGCTGCGGCCCGTGCCACCTGCCAACCCTGTCCGGCGAATATTGAGAGGACTGTTTCAACCCAAAGGCCCCGCGATATCGTCTGCAGAAATTGTGGCGGCTCAGCCTTTCGAGATTTCAGTCGAAGTCTCCGAAGACAATCTGCGCCAGTATGGGTTGAGCCTGCAGAAGGTCGCCAACATTATTCGCCAGCAGAATGCCGACACGCCAGGCGGAACCATGGAAACGGCCAGTCAGGAGTTGTTGCTTCGCGGCAACAACAAGCGTGAGGTTGGAACAGAAATTTCAAAGCTCCCTTTGATGACCTCCGGTGGCGGTGATCCTATTTTGTTGGGTGACGTTGCCGAAGTGATCGATGGTTTTGCTGAGACATCGTCTGCCCATTCGATCAATGGTCGAGATGGATTGGTTATTCGAGTTGCCAAAACGGCGGAAGAGGATTTATTCACGATCGTTGATGCAGTGAATGAGTACGTCTCTAAAGCCGAGTTGCCGGCTGGATATGAGCTCAATACCTGGGGCGACGTGTCTCATGACGTACGCGATCGAATGGAGTTGCTGACCCGTAATGGTTTGCAGGGACTATTGCTCGTGTTTATTGTTCTGGCGTGCTTTCTCGAACTTCGATTGGCCTTCTGGGTGGCTATGGGGATTCCGATCGCAGTTTTGTCAGCCGGTTTTATTTTGTTGATTACCGGTCAAACGTTGAACATGCTCACAATGTTTGCGTTTTTGATGGGATTGGGAATCGTTGTCGACGATGCGATCGTGATTGGTGAAAATATTTATGCCAAACGCGAAGAGGGTCTGGACCACGTGCGCGCCGCTGTTGAAGGAACAACAGAAGTTTTGCCGGCGGTTTGTGCTTCGGTTGCCACGACGATCGTAGCCTTTATGCCACTGATGTATGTGACGGGTGTGATGGGCAAGTTCATTGCGATCATGCCGGTGGTTGTGATTGCGATGTTGGCAATTTCGCTAGTCGAAAGTACCTTCATTTTGCCGGCTCATCTAGCCCACGATAACAACCTTTTCATGCGTTTTGTGGGGCTGGTGTTTTATGTTTTCAAACCGTTTGCGCGGGTGCTTGCAGCGATTAACAAAGCATCGGCGGCGGCGATGGATTGGGCGATTAAGAAGTTCTATCAACCTTTGCTGTTCTGGTCGCTACGCAACAAGCCGGTTGTTTTGGCGAGTGTGCTTGCGTTCTTTCTATTCACGGTTGGTTTGATTCTGGCGGGAATCACTCCGTTTTCGCTGATGCCTGATATGGACGGACGTGAGATCAATGCGACGGTCGCGTTTCCCAACGGAAGCCCAGAAGAGTTTTCGCTTGCTGCGGTCGACAAACTGGAAGCCGCTTTTTTGAGGGTAGACAAACGGATTCAGGAACAGACCGGCAGTTCGGTCATTCAAACGATGTACCGCCGAGTTGGAGAGATCGGGAAAGCCGAACTGGGGCCGACCGGAGTCACCGCCGGTAGCCACGTGGGCAGTGTAGAGGTCCAATTGACGCCTCCGAGTTCGCGAGTTCACACGACGGCGGAATTGAATGAGCTTTGGCGAGCCGAGTTGCCCAAGATTGCAGGTACGGAATTGTTGAAGTTTGCCAAACCTTCGATGGGGCCGGGTGGTGCTGCGATCGAGTTCAAAATTTTGAGCAACGATCGAGGCGTTGAACAGTTGGAAGACATCGCCGAGGAGTGCAAGAAATATCTTTCTACCAAAGCCGGCGTAGCCGACATCGAGGACGATGCTCGAGAAGGAAAAGTCGAGCGTGGTTTGCGACTCAACAAACTTGGGCAGTCGCTGGGAATGGACCAAGCCACGTTGTCCAACACGATTCGGGCGGGATACTTCGGCGACGAGGTCATGCGGCTTCAGCGCGGGCGACACGAAGTCAAACTAATGGTTCGCTACCCTCGAGAAGCTCGTGAGAACGCGGAAGACTTTGAGCAGATTCGCATCCGAGACGGTCGAGGGGTGGAGAGGCCGCTGCTCGAAGTCGCCGACATCGAGGAGATAACTGCTTTTTCGGAGATCAATCGACTTGACCAGCGACGAAGCATTACCGTATCAGCCAGTTGTGACAAAACTAAAGGCAACTCGGGCGAGATTATCGCCGAGATGCGAGCCAACTTTTTGCCAGGGCTGCTGGAGAAATACAACGAGAAGTATCAAGGCAACTACACCGTCAACTGGGAAGGTGAGCAAGCTCAAAACCAGGAGTCGTTACGCAGTATGGGAATCGGTTTTGGCGTGGCCTTGATTTGCATGTTTGTGCTTTTGACGCTTCAATTCCGTTCCTATATGCAACCACTGATCATCCTGGCGATCATTCCGTTTGGTTGGTTGGGGGCGATTCTCGGACACTGGGTGATGGATCTCAACCTGACGTTGTTCAGTTTCTTTGGCTTGATCGCGTTGACTGGAGTTGTGGTTAACGACTCGATTGTTCTGGTTGACTTTATCAACCGGCGTGTTCGAGAGGGCGTGCCGTTATTCGACGCATTGATGAGCGCCGGAACCCGTCGATTCAGACCGATCATGTTGACCTCGTTTACGACCGTTGCCGGGCTGTTTCCAATGTTGCTCGAAACTTCGTTGCAGGCGCAAGTGCTGATCCCGATGGCGTGCAGTTTGATTTTCGGCTTGATTACTGGAACGCTTTTGATCCTAATTCTCGTGCCGGTCTTTTACCACGTTTACGGAACTGTGCTGTTGGCGCTTGGAATGCCGTTGTTTGTCGAAGACGAATTCGGCGATCCAGATGATCCAACGGGGACAGGAAAAAGCGTTAGCAACTCCCCCAAGGAAAAAGAATCGCCAGGCAGCCTCGAACCTTCGCTTGCTCGCCAGGTTGGGAATGTCGGCCCGGTTGCTTGAATAAGTTGGCCAGTTTTGATCGGAATGATTCCTGTAGATTTCGGGCTGTGCTGTTTGCTATAATTCGCGTTGATCAATTGATTTCATTGGAAGCAAAAATGAATAACAAACCAGCCGTTGTTAGACTATTCGCTGTCTTCTCACTGGCGCTTGGGCTATTGTTTGCTGGCCTGTCGGTCGGATGCAAACCAGCTCCAGGCGGCTGATGACGCAAGCTTTCCGCGCCCAGTATGGACGCTTCGCCAGCCGAAAGTCAGGGTGACCTGACGACCGAGGAACGACTTACTCTCGAACCCATTGAGCCAGCCGAGCTGAATGCTCCGAAAGAGCCAGATGATTCTTCGGAGTAGAGGGTTGATCCAGTCCGGAAGTTAGGTGCTTCTGTCGTAGGCTTAATTTTAGGATGAGCCGTTTTGGCGCTAGTCACGGATGAACATGCAATAACCGTGGCTAGGGTCGAAACGGCTCACGTAGCCAACTCGTATTTTCAGCTTTAACACGGCACTAGCTGGAGTTATCCGCTGCTGTTGAGTTTTTCAATGAATTTCAACATGTTCTTGGGCCACGGGGTCTTAAACGCCATCAACTTTTTCGTCATTGGATTGACGAACTTTAGCTCGGCTGCGTGAAGGGCAAGCCGTCGGGCACGGCTTTTGTCTTCAATTGGCTGGCCGAGCGGTCCACGATACTTGATGTCGCCACAGATTGGATGACCAAGCTCGGCAAGGTGGATTCGAATCTGGTTTGTCCTGCCCGTCTCTAGCGTACATTCGAGTTCGCTGTACAGAAACTTGGAACCGATTTTCCGAATCGTGCGGAAATGCGTTACGGCTTGTTCACCGATCGACGTATCAGTCGTGCTGCCACGAAGACCGTCACCGCGATCGCGAATGAACTGAGAAGTGACGGTTTGATCTTCTATCGTACCGGGGACAAGAGCAAAGTACTTTCGCACAGCGTCGTGCTGGGCGAACTGATGAATGATGTTTGTTTGGGCTTCCTTGTTCCGAGCGAACACAAGCAAACCGCTGGAGTCCCGATCAATTCGATGTATCGGAAACATGCGAGGAAGATGAACCGCGTTTCGGTTTTCTTTCTTCTTGTTGGCTGCGTGGGATCCAATGATCCGGGGAACACACTCGTCGAGCGTCGGCTGGCGGTTCTTGCGTGCCCACGACCAGTGTGCATCGGGCTTTCGCCGCAACGTGATCATGCCCGAGGGCTTCTCGGCAACGACGACTTCGGAATCTACATGAGCGATCGAGACGTCTTTGTCGGTCGGCACTGGGGGAAGCGGCTGGTCAACGACTGTTATGACTTCTCCGTCACCAAGCCGACGGGCTTCGTCGACGCAGAGCACGCCACCAATCGCCACGAAACGCCCTCGCAAAAGCTTCTTGACAGTTGACCAAGACGGAGTGTCGGGCAAGTGCTGACGCAGGGCCGAAACGACCGTTGGTTTCTCGTCTCCGGTGATCTCGAAAGTGTGGATGTTTGGCATTGGATGTTACTAAGTAGTGACAAAGCAATTTGTCATCTTAAACCCAATCTGTCAGAAGCCAACAGGAAGAGATAGTAGGTCAGCTCTGAGAGCCGAGAAAATTCAGGTCATGGCTGGGAGAGGTTGTGGTTTTATTAGCCGTTTTGGCGCTAGCCACGGTTG
>CALJOA010000059.1 GCA_937981585.1 uncultured Pirellulaceae bacterium
AGTGAACCACAGTCGAACTTAAAACCGGGACCATCGGGCCAGAACCGTTTTTGAGGCCGCATCCATTTTATCGCTTCTGGAATTTCTTCGATCAACAACTCGTTGGCCCGGCCGATGTAGTGGACAACGGTCACATCAGGATAGCCTTTGTTGCGAATCCACTTGTTCTGCGCCTCTTTGGAGGCTCCGATCGCGCCATAGTGCTTTTGTCCGTTGACACAGTAGATCGGAAGTTGAACATGTTTGTTGTCCATGTACTTGTCGATGTACTTTCCGAACGCCCCCGAGAATCCCAGCACGCCAGCCCAATGCTCAGGATGCGAAAGTCCGATGTCATACGCTCCGTCGCCGCCGATTCCGTGGCCCGACAGGAATACGCGGTCGCTATTGATTGAAAATCGACGCAACGAACTTCGTAGAGCCTTGGTAACGATCGCGTGTTCGCGAGCCGAATAGCGCCAGCGTCGCTGCCCCGTGTCGTTCCACTGAACGGCTACGACGACGTGGCCGTTCCGCATCGCATGACCTGCTCGGACCTGCAGTTTTGGGTTAAAAGGCCCACACCAGATGTTGAGATTCTGCTCAAGCGTCTGGTTGCCGCCGGGCAGTGTCAGGATCATCGGGTAACGGCGATACGGATCGTATTCGGGTGGCAGGTGGGCAAGGCACTTGTAAACACGTGGTTTGGGGTCGGCTTTGGTGCCGGGAACTTCGACTGAAAACTCAAGCGGTTTTTCACTTGTGTATTCAGCCAGCCCCTCGGTTGGTTCGACTGGCTTGAGCTGTTTGATCATGGCGTCGAGAATCGGAGGCGTTCCGGACTCGATCTTGGCCAACTCGATCAGAATTTGTGTGCGACGGGCCTTGGTGGTCGATTGAGTCAAATACTCTTCAACCAGGTCACGCACCAAATACAAGGTTTCTGCAAGTGAAAGGTCGGGCTGGGCGTTATTAGAACCCAGGATCCAGCCGGTCATCGCCAGGGCAATCTTTTGAGCATCGGGCGTTGCGGCAGCATCGGCTTTGAGGAAATAGCCGTCCAGGCGCAGAATATTGTACGAGTTGAGATCAGATTCAAGTTCTTTCTTGAAACGATCGATGGCGGCGGTTTGGTCTGGGGTAACGTTCTTGATATTTTCAATCAAATCGAAAACCATCCGCCGTTTTTCATTCAGCTCTTTTTCAGATTTGAGCGCTTGATCTTCAACGTCGCGGAACGCGGCCTGAATTTCTCCAGCCAATCCGTCTTGGGGAAATACTCTTGCAAGTTGACGGCCAAAGTTCGATTGTCCGGAAAGGATCCGCTTTTCGATTTCACGGTAAATTTGCTGGGCTCTCAGCTGCCCCAGTTCCTCCCGCCGCTCGGCGATCCGTTCCCTGAGTTTGGGGAAATCAGACTCTATCTGAAGCAGTTCATTACTGGCTTGCTCGAAATCGCCAACCTGTTGCCAGAACAAAGCGATGTCGAGGTACTCGTCCGGTTTGTCGCGGTTTTGAATGTTGCTGACTAACACATTGCGCAACACTTCTTTAGGAACCGTTCCTCGCGCCAGTCGCATTTCCCATTGCTTGGGGGCTTTGCCGCCGACAAGCGTATGCACGGTGACGTATCGCGGCGTGATTCTGGTGATACCCTGAATGAAAGTCTTGTTTCCTTGAGGAGTGTTTACCGTCAGCCTGCGATGCCCTTTGAGGTTGAACTGACCGGCGCTGACGAACGTTCCACGTCCGGGAGTCCCTTGAGGATTAAATTTTCTCTGAGCGATATCAAAGACGATCTCGGCCCGGAGTAGGTCCGAATCTCCAAGGTCCGGCAAGACATGATTGGGGTTGAGGAAGATCCGCCGCAAGCCATCATCGACTGCCACAATCCCAGCATGGTTGCTGAAGGGTTCAAACGACGACGCAGTCTCGCTGATCATCTGAACGGTGAAGACACTGCCGTGAAACTGCACGCCGGCGTCGGTGGTGACGACCTTCGCGTCGCGTTGCCCTTGAGCTGGAGAAGTCCAGAGGCCAATCCCACCAACGAAAAACAAAAAAGCGACGATCAGCTTCAGTGACCTAAGCACTAAACCGCTTACAAACGGTCGCGATGCGGGTGAGTCTGAATTGATTTGAGAGATGTCGGGCATTGGTAACCTGTCAATTTGCGTTTTCGTAGAGCGCTGACCAGACGCGGCGCTAATGAGTTTCGCAAATCCTTTTTTCTTGTTGCCCGATTCCATTATAGTGCAATCATACTGGGCGGGGCAGTTTTGCCCAAGCTTCGTTTTTCGGTTCTTAACTCCAACCTTCCCCGCCTGAGCATGTCGCAAACAACTCAATCGCAACCGAGTTCCCGGGCCTCCAATCGCGTGGCGAAGGAGCAAGGTGAAGGCGGCTCGTCGGTGGCTCAAGGTGGGCAGTCTGAAGAGACCTCTTGGAGGCAAACGATTCCAATTGCGCGGTGGATCGTTTATTGCCAAGCCGCGTTGTTGGGATTGATCGCTTTGTCGTTCTTCATGTTCGGGATGCTGGTGGGGAGTTTTACTTCCGGTTCGGGAGGCCGCGTCAACGCGCGGTTCGATTGTCGAGTATTGGGCAGTGTCGCTTATCGAGATCAAGGTGACTTGCTGGCTGACGAGGGAGCCGTGGTGTTTTTGTTGCCTTGTGATCGAAAGCCGGACGGGCGGGCGCAGGGAAGTCTTGTCAGCCCCGAGTCGTTCAAGGTTCTTGATAATCCTGCGATCGACACGATTCATCAGCTTGGTGGGGCCGTGGTCAGGGCCGACGAGAATGGCCAGTTCGATGTGTTGATCGATGCGGCCT
>CALJOA010000060.1 GCA_937981585.1 uncultured Pirellulaceae bacterium
AGATCGATCTGGGTGCTAATTTCTGTGATTGGATTAGCAGAATAGCTTGGCTGTCCCAGCCGTGAACAAGCTGCAATAAACGGCTGGGACAGCCGTGCTACTATCGATTAACGCTTAGTTTGAGTAGCTACACGAATTGAGCGTTTCTGAGTTCAGCATTGAGTAGGTCAGGCTATTGCCAACTCGAATTTTACAGAGTTGCAATAAAATTTGAAAACATGATGTACATGATCAACAAGGTGTTGTGACATCATGTCAATCATGTTTATCCTGTCCAAACAAATCCGACACCAGCAAAATATTCGCTCGGCTTTAGCGGCGTTTCCGTTTGCCACCAGTCGCTTTCTTCTTGCGAACTGGCTTACCCGCGGAGGTTTTGGTCCCCTTCCGTTTTCCTCGCGAGCCTGCTGCCGAAGCCTTGCGGCCTTTGGAAGACTTGGCAGCGCCTCGTTTTGATTTCCCTTTTGAAGCGCCAGCCCGACCTGGTGCGGTTCGCTTGGATGACTTAGTCGATCGTTTGCCTGACTTTCCGCTTTCCGACTCGGCAATCTTCTTGGTCGTTGGCTTGAGCGGTTTCTTCCTTGGCCTACGCTTCTTGATTTCACCTGACGCTGATTTCTTCAGCGCCCGCAGCTCGCTGGTGAACAACGGACGGTGAGCACCGGTGGGCAGATCACCAAGCTTCAACGATCCGATCGCGACACGTTTGAGTACGCGGACCTTATGGCCGATCTTGGCAAGCATCCGGCGGATCTCCCGGTTGCGTCCTTCGTCGAGAACCAACTCCAACCAGCAGCCGTTCTTGGCTTTTTTAAGAAACTTGCAACGCGTCGCTCGGGCTACACCTTCAGCCAGATAAACTCCTTGCTCCAATTTGCGCAGCTCGGCAGCGGCGGGCACACCAACCACATGAACATGGTACTTCTTCTCAACCCCATAGCGCGGATGAGTCAAGCGATTGGCAAGCTCCCCATCATTAGTAACAAGAATCAAACCCTCACTCGCCTTGTCCAGACGACCGACGTTGTAGACCCGTTTGTCGGTGTTGATCAAGTCGATCACGCGAGCTCGCCCCGAAGGATCCTTGCTCGTTGAAAGTACTCCCGAAGGTTTGTTGAGGATAAAGTACTGAAGCTTTTCAATGACCAACTCTTGGGCATCGACAAGGATCGTCTGTTTGGACGGATCGACTTTGACACCCAGCTTCATCACGATCTGCCCGTCGACTTCGACTCGCCCTTCTTCGATAATCAATTCGCATTCACGACGACTGCCGACTCCGGCAGACGCCATGACGCGCTGAAGCCTTTGCCGCGGATCGGCGGGCTTGGATGACTTTGACGGACCTGATTTGGCTCTCTTCTTGGTCGAAGTTTTACCCGCAGTTTTAGTCTTGGGCTTCGGGCCTGAGGCGGGCTTTTTTCTCGAAGCCCCCTTGGTCGATCCTGAACGATTCGATTTTGCTGCTTTTCTTTTGGCCATTGCTCTACTGTTTGCTGGTTTGCGCTGGATCGCACAGTGTAGTTCGGATTGAACGCTTACCACAGTCACAATCGCGAGATTGAGGGCGCCGAGCTGCAAAAAAGAAGTTCAGTGGCTCATGCAAGCGTGAAGCATGGCGCCAGAGGTCTACCACCTGCGACTACACCAGCTCATTCGTCTACTGAGTCACTGACGCCGGAGGGCAGTTTTCGGCTACGCGCGACAACCGCTGCTGAATGTTCCGCAAGATTTGTTGCTCAAGCGAAAAATCTCGGCCCCTCGGAATCCAGCCCTTCTGCCGCCCCGTCAGCCACGGCTCGTTTATCCCAACATCCAGCGCATTGTCGTGGCGAAGCAGTGGACCGCCGACCGATGCTCCAACAGGTTGAGGCAGATCCTCAAGCTCTTTAAAGACTTTGACATCGACCTGATAACTGTTCCCAGTCGGAATCACACGGAGCTTCGCAAACCGACGAACCGTTTGAAGCGTTGAGTGTATCCGTTCAAATCCGGGAGTCGAGTCAAGCTGCCACGGCTCAAGCAATGTCCCGCCGATCTTCGGATGGGTTTCGATCCAGCCTTCAGACATCACGCCATCGAGAACACGAATCCGCTCTTCACGATAGATCTTGAAGTAGTCATCCACCTCGTCGCTGATCTGATCCATCACAAACCAACGATCCATCATCGGCACTATCATCGGATTGGAGACTTGCGCATTGCCGCAGAGATTGGGCGAATTGGCGTCATACCGCAGCGCCCGGCAACCCGTCGCAGCCATGGTCACAACAATCAGTGCCAACGACATTGCGCAGATCAAGATCGAGCGACAACGCGCCCGTTGGAAGAATCGATTGAAGCGACTCAGCAACATGCAATCCTGGCTTTAACTACGACCGACTAAGCAATGACTTCGAAATTTGGCGGCGTAGTGTCTGTGATTGGCAGGGCGCGAGCAAGGGCAGGTTGGGTGCTAGCGGCAGAAGATCAGGCCAGCCATCTGGCTAGCCAATCTTTACGATCGAAGCGTCATAGTTTTCCGGCGGAACAAACCCGAGGCAATCAACTACTGTCGCGGCCAGACTGCTGATTCCCAGATCCGAGTCGTCAGCCAGCCCGATTTTCCCCGCCCCAGACGCATCAAAGATATAGCAGGGCACTGGATTGAGCGTATGACTGGTTTTTGATTTCGGATTTCCTTGCTTGTCCTCTTTCAGGCTTCCGTCTTTGTTGACTTCGTACATTTCATCGGCGTTGCCATGGTCAGCGGTGACGATCAAAACGCCTTTGGATTCCTTGACCGCCTTGAGCAATCGCCCGACGCACAGATCGACCGCTTCAACAGAAATTTCGACCGCCAACAAATCGCCCGTGTGACCAACCATGTCCCCGTTGGGATAGTTGGCCCGAATGAAATTGTGTTTTGAGTTTTCGATTGAATCGAGAATCACGTCGGTGATCTCGCCGCCTTTCATCCACGGCCGTTGCTCAAAGGGAAGCAAATCAGAAGTGATCTCGACATAGTCTTCGGAGGCTTCGTCGAATTTCCCGCTGCGGTTTCCATTGAAGAAGTAAGTCACATGGCCATACTTCTGAGTTTCGCTGACGGCCAACTGGGAAACTCCAGCGGCTGCCAGGTACTCACCCATGACTTCGTCGATCGAGGGGGGGGAAACCAGGAACCGTTTGGGAATTTGCAAATCCGCATCGTACTGCATGATTCCGGCGAACTTGACATCTGGAATCGGCCCACGGTTAAACGTGTCGAGGTCCGGTTCGTCGAAGGCCCGAGAAAGCTCGATCGCACGGTCGCCTCGGAAATTGAATAGCACCACACTGTCACCATCAACGATTGGGCCGATTGGTGCTCCATCTTTAACGATGACAAACTCTTTGAGATCTTGATCGATAACGCCTGGATCTTCACTGCGAAGCGTTTCAATCGCAGTGGTCGCTGATTCAAACTGGCGCCCGATGCCTTTGACATGAGTATTCCACCCACGCTCAATCATCGGCCAATCGGCGTTGTAACGGTCCATCGTGATGTAAAGCCGCCCCCCTCCGGAGGCGATCGAATAATCGAATCCATCACACTCGTTGATCTCTGCCAAATGTTTCTCCAGCATTTCAACGTAAACCAGTGCCGAAGTCGGCGGCACATCGCGGCCGTCAAGCAACGTGTGCAAGCGGACTTTTTTGATTCCTTGTTCGTGCGATTTGGTAAGCATCGCCAGCAGGATGTCGATGTGGGAATGAACGTTGCCGTCGGAAAGCAAGCCGATCAAATGAAGCGTGGCATCGCCAAGCGAGCCCGTCAGTTCCTGCCAGGCTTCGCCTTCGAACATCGCCCCCGACTTGACCGCGTTCTGCACCAGCAACGCGCCTTGGTCAAACACACGACCAGCACCGATCGCGTTGTGACCAACTTCGCTGTTCCCCATATCGCCATCGGTTGGCATCCCAACGGCGCGCCCGTGGGCTTTGAGAGTTGTGTAAAGCGCGTTCTCCTTCAGCCAGTCCAAACTCGGCGTTGAGGCTTTTGTTACCATGTCGCCCGGATCGCCTTTCCCGATTCCGACTCCATCCATGATGACAAGCACAACCGGGCCCTCGGGGCCGTTGTAAGAAGAATGTTTTTCGAGTGGTTTCATTTTGATTTCGTTCAGCGATGTTCGTTTCGTGTCTCAAAGAGTCCTGGATCACCTATGGAAATTTATCCTGCGGAAATCAACAACCCCCAACAAGCCCCCAAAGTATCATTTTAGGGAACTGAGCAGAATAAGCACGAAGCACAACTTTCAACTTTCATATCGAAAATGGATCAGCCTTGCACGCAGGAGAATCGGGTTAACTACGAATGAACTACCAATGAGCTACTGGTGAGATCGGCTTCGATTGGCGACAATAACCGTGAGCATTGAACAGGAGTAAGCCGAGAAATTGGACGCCTCAGCCATGGCTGCGTGGACTCTGCTGATCAGTTTTCTCGTGTTCGATTGAAATTTAAATTGAGGAGATCTTTACCGGCTGAGGCCGTTTGAGACTTCAAGGCATTCTTCAATTCGACGGAAACCGATGGCAAAAATTAAACCACTTACGTTCAACTATGACGGTTCGCTGATCCCCGAGAATGGCATAACGCAGGCCCAGATTGAGGCGTTGGCCCCCAAGCTCGAAGCAGCTCGGGATGAAGTCATTCAAACTGATCTTCAGCTTTATGCCTCTGGTGAGAACATCCCGGAAGAGAAACTGCCACTCGATGCCGGGTTCCACGAGATGCCCGAACGAATCCTCGACGAGTATCAATCCGATCGGGCCAACAGCGAGTTGGGCCGAATTCTCGCAACCGCAGCAAAGCTTCGTGAGCGAGTCGACAAAGTCGTCGTTCTCGGGATTGGTGGTTCCTACATGGGCGCCCGAGCGTTGATGGAAACGTGCTGCCAGCCATACTTCAATGAATTGACTCGAGCCCAGCGCGGCGGTCATCCGCGAATGTACTTTGCGGGGAACAATGTCGATAACGACTGGTCGCAGGCATTACTGGAATTTCTGAGAACCAATTCGACTGGCGATGGCCCTGAGGGCAAATGGGGAATCGTCGTGATCAGTAAAAGCGGCGGTACGCTCGAGACGGCTTCTGCGTTTCGACAGTTCCTCGCCGAGCTTGAGAAACTGGTCGGCGCTGAGAGCCTTCCGGACTACGTCGTTCCTGTCACGGGAGCAGAGGGGAAGCTTGCCAGCCTCGCTGACACGATCGGTTGCAAAGACAGATTCCTGGTCCCCGATGGTGTTGGAGGACGATTTTCGGTTCTTTCGGCCGTGGGACTTTTGCCTGCCGCGATCCTTGGCATCGACGTTGTCGCCTTGCTCGAAGGCGCTGCCGCAATGAACGGTCAATTTCGAACCGAGCCGATGGGTAGCAATCCAGTCATGGATTATGTTGCCGTCAATCACTTGCTGGAAAAAGAGCGTGGCGTGTTGACGCGTGTGCTTTCGGTTTGGACTAAGTCCCTGGAGTCAGCCGGTTTTTGGTATGACCAACTGCTGGCAGAGAGCTTGGGCAAAGCAGAGCAGGGGGCGCTACCGCTGACCTGTGTCAACTCAAGAGACCTTCACTCCCGTGCTCAGCAGCACCAGGAAGGCATCCGCGACAAAGTCATGAACAATGTGATCCTTGATTCGTGGCGATGTGATCCATTGCCAATCGGAAGAAGTGATCGGAACGAAGACCAGCTCAATGAACTGGCCGACAAGACGCTGCCTGACGTGATGGCGGCCGCAATCGCCGGTACGAATTTGGCCTACAAAGAAGACAATCGCCCAACGACCGACATCCATTTGCCAGCCGCCGACGAGTCGTCACTGGGGCAATTGTTCCAGATGTTAATGCTGACGACCGTCCTCGAAGGCCGATTGATGGGGATTAACCCATATGGCCAACCCGGGGTCGAGAAGTACAAGAAGTACATGAACCAGTTGTTGCGACAAACCGTATCGACATAGGGACAATGCTATCGCGATGAAAGTGAGCCGAGGTTCGACTATTACTTACAGTAGAAAATGAACGCCGACCTAATCAAACTCGGCTCCCCCTCTCCCGCAAATTCGGACGAACATGGCTTGCCTGTGATGAAACTCAATCCGAATTTGTGGGAGAGGGGGCCGGGGGGTGAGGGTTAAAAATGCACAAAAATGGATAGTCGGTTTTGGCATTGAGATTTGAATACCAGAAATGATCAATGCCGAAAAATCTAAGGTAGGTGTCATGGCCACAACACCATGGCGAACCCGAACGTCTTATCGCGGGCCCAACGCAAAACGGATGAACAAATGAGCTTTCTCAAACTTAACTCGCTGGCCATCTTAGTGGCGGCGACCTTTTTTGGATTGGCCGCCGGCGCCCCGGCTCAATCGGAGCCCTTGAAATGGAAGCTCGCTGCGGGAGACAAATTTGAAGTCGTCCTGATTCAGGCTTCTTCAGCGGACACAAAAGTCGGATCGCGCAAGACGTTGATTGAGAATTCGACGACGTTGAAAATGAACTGGGACGTTTTGAAGGTCGCCAACGGTGACGCGACGATCGAGCAGTCGATTGCGGGAATCTCGCTCAACGTCAACAACCCTGCGATTCCCAGCCAGGCGATCGCTTTCGACACCGCGGCCGACGAAGCCCACACCAAAGAGTTCTCCAAAGCATCTAAAAAGCTACTAAAGCAAATCCAGCCGCTGATCGGGTTGAAGTTCAACGTGACGATGGCAGCCACGGGCGAGATCAAAGAAGTCACATTGCCACCCGAGTCGACCACCGTCATCAACCAGCTTCCTGACACCGTCAGGCTTCGCCAGTTGTTTTCCGCTCCTGGCCTGACTGAGATTCTCGGCGCCTCCGCGATCGTTTTTCCCGAAAAAGCTATCGAGTCGGGTGACTCCTGGACCGACGAGAAACCGGTGACCACTCCGCTGGGAGAATTCACGCGAAATCGGACTTACACCGTTGTGGGCAACGCCACGGTTGATGGCGAAGAACTGATTGAAGTCCAAATGAAGCCGACGCTGGTACCCAAGGAAACGGAAGAGGGCGAACCGGCCGAATCAGCCGAACCGGCCAAAACCCGTCTCGATGGCAAACTGATTTCGTTCACAGGATCCGGAAAACTACTTCTCGATTCCGACAACGGCTACTTGAAGTCAAGTTCGTTTGCCAACGAGTTGAAGTCGGAGCGGGCCTACCGTGAGAAGACGATCGAAACCGTCGTCAAAAATGAAATCTCAATGACGGTCAACAAGTTGGTCAATGAGAAATAGTGATGTCTGAATTTACAACCGTTGCTCAAGTCGGAGATATCCCGGAGGGCCTGGGCAAAGCTTTTCCCGTCGGCGATCAGATGGTCGCGGTCTTCAATGATGGCGGAGAGTATCACGCGATTGATGACATGTGCCCGCACATGGGCGCGTCGCTTAGTGCAGGGCGATACGAAAATTGCGTTGTGACGTGTCCCTGGCATGGCTGGAGTTTTGACACTCGCGACGGTGCCTGGTGTGACAACCGAAAAATCAAAATTGATGCCTTTGAGGTTCGAGTTGTCGGGACTGATATACAAGTCGCCCCAACGCCCAGCAATAGCGATACTGATAATGATAATGATTCGGGCAACGAGAAAACTCCCTCGAAATCAGACGGCCCTGAATCACCGGGCGCAAGCCAGGACGGCCAATGAACAACCAAAAACCAGACACCGAAACTTCCGGCGAACCTGCGAACCGATTGGCTCAGCAAGGCGTATCAATAGAGGCGTTTCAGGGCTTGATTCGCGAAATGTATTTCGAGAAAGACGTCGCGCGCGGCATCCCCGCAACGTTCATGTGGTTGATGGAGGAAGTCGGCGAGCTTTCATCGGCGCTTCGTGAAACCAGTCCCGAAGAAGCGACGCGTGTATCGCCAGCTGAACTGGAAAAACGCCGGGCGAACCTGTCAGCCGAATTTGCCGATGTATTGGCTTGGCTTACCACGATTGCCAATGTCGCCGAAATTGATCTGGGAAAAGCGATCTCTGATAAGTACGGCTCTGGCTGCCCGGGTTGTCAGGAATTTATCTGCGTTTGCCCCGACGAAGAAAAACCATAGCCTCAGCGTTGTCGATAGCCGCAATCAACTCCTTCGATTATCCTATACGGCTTGAGCCCAACCATTTTTCTTCGCTTTATCAATTCACTTCCAAGCGCGGTTGTAAATCGAATCAATGTCATTTCATCACCCGCGCTATCAACGATCTGATTGGATGAGCATGATTCGCTGCGTCATGATGGCCTGCGTGTTGATGGGTTTGATGGGTAAGACAGCGTCAACTGCGTCAGCTTACACCGCAGTTGAGAACGACAATGTCAATTCAAGCGCCGGCCCCAACGTTTCAATCGGAATCGACGGCTTTGTTCGCTTGGGCAAATGGGTTCCCATTTACGTCAACTACGATTCGGCGCCGAACGAAGCACCGGTGAAGTATGAAATTAGCGTTCTCGACTGTGATGATGCGCCGATCGCTTATTGTGGCGATCTGATTCCAGTTTCAGAGAACAAGTATCAAGGCTTGGCTAGGATTGGACGCAGCTACGGCAACGCGGAGCTTCGATTGCTTGACGGCAGCGGCCAAGCCATTGAGACCGTCAAGCTCCCGTTTCGCGGGGAAGACAAAGCTGCAACCATCACTCGCTCAACTCGCCCTCTGATTGCGACAATTGAGCCGAACAGCGAATTCAAATCGGCAATCGAATCTTACTCATTGGTCGGCAAGCAAGAAGACTCGCCGATCGTCGTCCGACTGGGGGACCTGCCAACCAATCAGCTTGGTTACGACAGCGTCGAAACGATTCTGCTGGTTACATCTGACCTTGAGCAGATGAAACAGTATTCGAAGCAGCAGATTGAAGCTCTCATGGCCTGGGTCAAAAATGGCGGAACGCTGGTCGTTTCGGCTTCAAAAAACGGACAGCAATTACTTGCCGATGGCGGACTGTTAGAGCCGTTCTGCCCTGGAAATTTCGACGGCTTGGCCCAATGCGCCAGCAGCAAGATGCTGGAGCGATTCATGCTGGAGAGATTCAATGCCAGTGTCGACCAGCTAATTGCCAAACGTGGGACCGTTGGTGGAGAGCCGATTCCAATGGCCTCACTGTCCGACGCGACCGGTAAAGTTCTCGTTGCAGTCAACAAGAAACCGCTGATCATCAATCGCGCGATTGGATTGGGCGAAGTCCTGTTTTTTGGTATCGATCTCGATTCGGATCGAATGAAACAGTGGAGCGGACGAGACTCGCTGGTTGGCTTGCTGGTGACGTTAGCAGAGACCTCAGTCGAAGATCAGGTCGGTCAAAAAGCCGTCAAGGGAACGTCCGTCTCAACATTCGGGTACGAAGATCTGATCGGTCAACTGCGAGCTCCGCTGGATCGGTTTACCAACGTCAAGTTTGTCGCGTTTACCTGGATCGCGTTGCTAATCGGTCTATACATTTTGTGCATTGGCCCAGGGGACTTTTTCTTCCTCAAGAAACTGCTCAAGAAAATGGAGCTGACGTGGATTACGTTTCCGCTCTTGTCGCTGCTGTTTTGCGGATTGGCGCTTGGGATCTCCCGGATGACCCGGCCCAGTTCGATCCAGATCAACCAACTCGAAATCATTGACATCGATACGATTCAGGGATGGACGCAGGGCTCAGTTTGGGCCAACCTCTACAGCCCCAGTGGCGGGTCGCGAAACATCAGCATCGACAGAAAGCACAATCTGGGATTTGAAATTGATTCCGATGTTTTGAGCTGGCACGGGTTACCAGGTGATGGCCTGGGAGGAATGTGGAGCAGTCCGACTCCGGGACTTTCGAAAACAGGATATCGACAAACCATTGAGCTTGGCGACGCGCAACAACCCAAAGTCTCAATTGAGTCGCTGCCACTGCAGGTTTCGTCCACCAAGCCAATGTTTGGGCAATGGTGGTCGGGCAACGATATCTCGCGAACCAGCCGACTGACGTCTGACGACAAGAAAAACGGCGGAACGGGACTAAGCGGAACGGTTACAAACCCACTGCCTTACCAATTAAAAAACTGCCGATTGGTTTTTAGGGACTGGGCGTACGTGCTCGATTCAACGTTTGACCCAGGGGACACGTTCGACGTCCGGACTGAACCGGACGAGAAAAAACTATCGGCACTACTGACGCGAAGGTTTACGCAGTCGGATGAAGGGAACAAAAGCAACAACACCGCCTGGAACCCTACGGACACCAATATTGGCCGCATCGCATCAATGATGATGTTCTACGAGGCAGCCGGAGGGAACAACTACACCGGACTGACCCATCGATACCAACCCTTCATGGATATGTCGCGTAACTTGTACCTCAACCGAGCGGTATTGGTTGGCGAGATCGAACAGATCGGTGCTGAACTGCTTGTCGATGAAAAACGTGTTACCGACAACTACGATCAGTCCAGAACCATTGTCCGAATTATCTTGCCTGTCAAAATAAAATAGCAATCGCGGTTGGAATTCGCCACAAAAATTGATCCTTAAATTTGCAGTCCAAAAAAGTAAAAAACTACACCTGAAACAAACCCATGATCAAGACCGAGAACCTGACCAAAAAGTACGGCGAGCTGTACGCGATCAAGGGAATTGAGATGGACCTTCAGCAGGGTGACCTGTTTGGCTTTATCGGCCCCAACGGTGCAGGCAAGACGACGACGATGCGAATCATTGCGACTCTTTCAGAGCCATCCTGGGGAGAGGCTTATGTTTGCGGGCATTCGATTTACAACGAACCCAAAGAGATCCGTCGTTTGGTCGGATACATGCCGGACTTCTTCGGTGTCTACGATGATATGAAAGTCATTGAGTATCTCGAGTTTTTTGCGGCAGCCTACCGGATTAAAGGGCCGGCGAGGCGCAAGAAATGCGACGAGATGCTCGAAGTTGTTGACCTCGATTTCAAACGGGATGCGTTTGCCAATACGCTTTCCCGAGGCCAAACCCAACGGCTTGGTCTGGCCCGCGTCCTGTTACATGATCCCCAAGTCCTGCTGCTCGATGAGCCGTTGAGTGGATTGGATCCGCGTGCGAGGATCGAAATGCGAAACCTGCTCAGACGGCTTGGTCAAACAGGAAAGACGATCATCGTTTCGAGCCACATTCTTCCTGAGCTTGCCGACGTCTGTAACAAGATTGGAATCATTGATCGTGGAGTGATGAGTTTTTCAGACGATGTGGCGGCGGTGATCAAGAAGGTACGTGACCAGATCATTTTGCACGTTGGGGTCGGAGCATCGGGATCAAGCAGTTCTGATGGCGAAGCCGCACGGGCGATTAAGTTTCTCGACTCGCACGAGGACGTTGAATCGGCCACGCAAGGCGATGGCTACGTCGTTGCAACGCTTAAAAAAGAAGTCGAAGATTATTCGGAGCTTCCAACCCAACTGATCGGTGAAGGGTTCAAGCTAACTCTGTTCTGCGAGGAAGAAGTCAATCTCGAATCGGCGTTTATGGCGCTGACCAAAGGTACCGGGGCGAACTTTTAGGCCACGGCTAAATCGCGTCCGAGCCCCGTTCGCCAGTGCGGATTCGGATGCAGTCATCCAATGGCAGCACAAATATCTTGCCGTCGCCGATCTCTCCGTCTGTGCCCGTTCGCCCACCTTCGACAATGGCATTGATCGTTGGCTCGACAAACTCTTCGTTGACCGCGATTTGAAGCTGAATTTTTCGGCGGAGATTGACCGTCAACTCATCGGTCCCAAACATCGGCCCGTGACCTTGCTGACGCCCGAACCCCTGGCAGTCCATAATCGTCAGCCGAAACACTTCGACTTGGCTCAGTGCGTTTTTAACTGAGTCCAAATGATGAGGCTGAATGATGGCGATGATCAATTTCATTTTTCAGTTTTCTAGTTCTTCCATTTCGTCAAACAGCGCCTCAACGTATTGATCGACGTCAAAGGGAGCCAAGTCTTCGATCGACTCGCCGAGACCGACGAATTTGACTGGCAGGTTGAACTCTTGTCGGATCGGAATCGCGACGCCACCTTTGGCGCTACCATCGAGTTTGGCCAAAACGATACCGGTGCAACCGGCCGCGTCTGAAAAACCGCGGGCTTGGCTGATCGCGTTTTGTCCGGCAGTTGCATCGAGAACCAGCAAGACTTCATGGGGCGCACCCGGGATGACTTTGTCCATCACACGCCGGATCTTTCCGAGTTCATCCATCAGGTTGCTTTGCGTTTGCAGACGTCCCGCGGTATCGACAATGCAAACCTCAGCGTTGTCAGTCTTGGCCTTTTCCACGGCTTGGTAAGCCACGCTGGCTGGATCGCTGCCTTGTTTGCCCGTGACAATCGAACAGCCCAGACGCTGTGACCAAATCGTCAGTTGCTCAACCGCTGCCGCTCGAAATGTATCGCCAGCACCCAGGACAACCGAATAGCCATTGGCGGCAAACGAGTTGGCCAGTTTGGCAATCGAGGTTGTCTTTCCAGCACCATTAACACCGACGACCATGACGACGGTTGTTCCAGAATCGGCCATCTCCATGGTACCGTCACCCTGTTCCATGATCTCTCGAATCGTGACCTTGGCCGAGTCGACCAGATCGCTCATGAAAAGCTTACGGGCACGAAACTTGGAGTGGATGTCGTCGCGAATTTTCCCTGCCGGCCCAACTCCCATGTCTGTCTTGATCAAATAGGCGAACAGCTCGTCGAGAAACTCGTCGTCAACCAGCCGTCCTTCTTTGCCAACAAGATCACGAATATCTGTGTTGAGGACATCAACCGTCTTCTTCATTGCCGACTTGAGCCGGGCAAACATCCCCTTGGGCTTTTCCGGTTCAGGAGCTGGAGTGGGGGCCGCGACTGGCGCTACCGCTGGCTGAGCCGACGCTTGGCCCGAGCCTGCTACCGACGCTGATTCTGCGGCTGCAACATCAGCTGGCTGATCCAACGGATCGTTTTTCTGCGCCGGCGGATCGGCCGGCTGTTTGCTTTTTTTCTTTCCGAAGGGATTCCAAAGAGCCATTTTCAGCTTCCAACATTACAAGGTGAGGTTTTACTTTGTTGAACCAAATGCTGATTCAAATGCGATCGTTATCATGACGATGATTCAGATTCAGCGGAGTCATCGACCGGTGAGACTTCCGTATCCTCTGTATCTGCTGACTCGGCTTTGTTTTCTGGATCCGATTCGTTTCTCATCAGTCGGTCCAAAACTCCGTTGACGAACTGCGACGAGTTATTTGTCCCGTACCGTTTGGCCAACTCGATTGCTTCGTTGATCACAACGCGATCGGGCGTATCAGTGAACAGAATTTCATAGGCACCCAATCGCAACACATTGCGGTCGGTCGCTGCCATTCTCGAAAGCCGCCAGTTTCTGGCCGTCTTTTCCAAACGGTTGTCGACTTCTTCTTGATGCTCACGCACCCCCGCCAGCAGTTGCCGCGCAAAATTAATCAAAGCCTGATCGTGGTTCAAACGAGAGTTGATAAACCGCAACCTGATGTCTTCGGGTTGATCGGCGTTCAAATCGTCTTGGTAGAGAACTTGCAGAACGATTTCGCGGGCGCGGCTGCGACGAGACATATAGCTTACGGATCTGAAAATTTAGGAACAGCGGTGCTCTCAATTCTACGAAAATCCAGCCTCGAAGTTAAGCATAGGAGGGCGGTCGCGTTTCGGCTCGTAGTCAAAGGGCCGCAGATTTAGCCCTGACTCGAAGCGATCTCTTTGAACAACAACAGCATATGAATTGCGGCTTCGGCGACCTCGACGCCTTTGTTTCCGACATCTCCCCCCGAACGCTGGATCGCTTGGTCCATCGTGTTGACGGTTAGGACACCAAAAGCAACCGGGACTTTGTAGTCCAGCGCCAATCGTCCAAGACTGTTGCTGACCGAGGTGTTGATATGCTGGTCGTGAGTCGTTTCACCCCGAACGACACATCCAAGAGTCAATACTGCGTCACAGCTACCCACGTCAAGAACATGCTGAACCGCACTGGGGATCTCCCAAGCTCCGGGAACCCAATGCGTCGTGATTTGATTTGCAGGAACAAGATTTCGCGTTAGCGTTTGAACAGCGCCATCGAGAAGCTTTTGAGTAATGCTGTGATGGTACTTGGAGACAACGATTGCGAAACGGCGATCGGTTACCGAACCGGTCGTGCCCTGATGTTCTTGAACCACTTTGCTGATACCTGATGAAAGGAGAAAAGACTTACACGGAGCTACACCAAACGATTACAGCGTGCCGCCGGATTTGAGACTCATCAAAAACTCGGCGTTGGACTGTGTCTTCTTCAGTCGTGTCGTCAACATGTCCATCGCGTCGGGCGGATTCATGTCGCTGAGCACACGACGAACTTTGCAGATTCGATCGTACTCGTCTTCATCAAACAGCTTTTCTTCGCGACGAGTACCACTGGAGTTGATTTCAATGGCTGGCCAAACTCGTTTTTCAACCAATGAGCGATCCAGCACGATCTCCAGGTTTCCAGTTCCTTTGAATTCTTCAAAGATCACTTCGTCCATTTTGCTGCCGGTGTCGATCAGGGCGGTTGCAAGAATCGTCAGCGACCCTCCTTCTTCCAGCTTCCGCGCCGAACCAAAGAAGGCTTTGGGTTTCTGCATTGCGTTTGCGTCCAAGCCACCTGAGAGCGTTTTTCCTGACTGAGGGCATTCGGAGTTCCAAGCCCGACCAAGCCGTGTGATCGAATCAAGGAAAATGACAACATCAACGCCGGCCTCAACGAGCCGTTTGGCTTTTTCGAGCACCATCTCGGAGACTTGAATGTGTCGTGAAGCAGGCTCGTCGAACGTTGAGCTGATCACTTCGCAACGATCACCTTTGACTTCCCGCTCCATGTCGGTGACCTCTTCAGGACGCTCGTCAATGAGCAGCATGATCACGTAGGCTTCGGGATAGTTGGCCAGTGTCGCCTGAGCCATTCGCTGCATCAGGATCGTCTTTCCAGCTCGAGGTGGACTGACGATCAAGCCACGTTGGCCAAATCCTATCGGTGCGATCATGTCAACAACTCGTGTGGACATGTCCTTGGGATCGTGCTCCATCACAATTCGCGTGTCTGGATGAAGCGGTGTGAGCTCATCAAAGCCGGCACGTTTGGCACTGTCTGATGGATCAAGCCCATTGACTGACTCGACACGCAAGAGTGCAAAATATCGCTCGTTTTCCTTGGGGGGACGGATCTGTCCCTTGATCACGGCGCCATTCTTCAAATTGAATTTTCGAATCTGGCTGGGTGAGACGTAAATATCGTCAGGACAATTGAGATAGTGATACTCCGGGCTTCGCAGGAAACCAAATCCATCGGGCAGAATCTGAAGCGTGCCCTGACCGCACATGATCCCTCGCGACTTGACTCGTTCTTTGAGGATCAAAAAGATCAACTCGCGACGATCCTTGTCGTCGACATCGGAAACGCCTTCTTCAGTCGCCACCTTGGACAACTGATCAACGGACATTCTCTGCAGTTTAGTTACATCGATGACATTGTCTTTGGAAACAGATTCTCTCTGGGAATCGTTAATTGCTTTAGCCTCTTCGCGTGAAATGGTCTCGGCGATCGAAACTGGTTCCCCGTCAGATTCCAGTTCTTTCAATTTTTGGCTTACATCCGCGTCCAAACCACGGTGCGGTCGCACGCCTTTGGCTGACAACCGGCGGTTTTCGCCCGTGCTGGTTTTGCGAGTATCTGACATTTTCATTCTCCCGTTTGGCAAGTAGTGGTGAGAAGCTCGCCGAAACCTGGTGTGATCTTTAAAAAAATTCAGATGGGGATTCCAACTCGGGAAGAAGAGCCAAACCCCAAGTCTTCCACAACTTGCAGGCTTGGGCGTATGTCTTTTCTCTCGATCTGGAGTTGTCGATCAAGTCAGTCGATTTCGACCGCTTTTCGAGAACCGGGAGTTGCTGTGATTCACGTCGGGTAATTTCTTCTTCGTCCCAGCCTCGTTGCCTGGCACGTTCCCGACGTAGTTCGATATCCGCATGGACAAAAACAATCTTGTCGCACAAAAGATCCCAGTTTGCTTTGAACATTACTGGAGCATCAAGCACAACTGCCGGGATATCAGATTCGGACTTGAGCTGTATAAGCTCGTTGCGAATTCGAATTCCAATTGGCGGGTGTGTAATCTCCTCCAAAAGCCTCAGCGACCTGGCGCCATCAGGGGAAGGATCAAAAACAATCCTGCCCAATGCACGTCGATCAATCTCACCTTTTTGAAGAACAATTTCACCGAATTGAGAAACAATCGAATCAATGACCTGAGTGTCTTTCAACACTTCATGTCCGACACGATCGGCATCGAGAACTCCAGCTCCAAAACGTTCGAAGCAACGAGCCACCAAGCTCTTTCCGCTGGCAACTCCGCCTGCTATGCCTATAACAAGCATCAAGTTCTCAAGTTCTTTGTTTGCAACACTACGGTGGGTCGTAATCTCCCGATCTCAACTGAACCATATCCAAGCCGATTCCAATAGGTAGGACGAATCAGCTTCAAAATGGCAGCGCCAAGACAACTATTCCTCGATCAATTTCATCCGCAGATGAAAGCGCTCCCGAAATCTCAATTCAATTGAAACACGCCCCAATGAGTTTGAAGCACAATTGACTCAATCTCCCGTCTCCTTTTCGAGCCCCAATTTGGACCTCATCTTGTCGCGATTGCCCGCGACGGTGTCGTCTCAAGACACTCCTAGGATAGCTACATTTGGACTTTTTTTCTAGCTATAACCTGCCTTTTGTAGCTGTGAACCCCTTGGAAGCGCGGGGTGAGGCTGGATTCGGGATAAATCGCCCATTTCCCCAAAGCGAAATTTGAGGACGGATTCCCCAGTTGCTCTAGCAAGAGATCTCCACCAATTGGAATTTTCGATAATTACGCAAAAATTGACCTTCAGCCGTTGGACACAGTTGAATGGCTTTCTTTTAATAAAATCATGAGCGTTCAAAGCTGAATCCAACCCGACTTTGCCCATCTAAAAGTGGCTTTGATCACGAGTTTAAGGCTCATCACGTTTCCAATCACATAACAAATGACTGAATTTTATGACAACGATCCAATCCAAATCAAAAGTTAAATTGGGCATTGTTCCCACACACCTCATGTTTGTCGGTGGGCTTGTACCAGACGAAGAGGGAAAGATTCCCCGCGATGGGGACGGCAATCTCATCGTTGCTGCCAATCTTGAGAAGCTGGTTTCTGAATCCAAAGCCAAAATCAGCTGCGTTCAAGTCCCATACTTTCCAGGTTTGGACGAGTCCGATGTCGCTGAAATGGTCGCCAGTTTCAAGAAGAACGACCTCGAAGTTCACTTCATCTTGATGGTGGGCGGAGCCGATCCGATGGAACCCGGTGACGAAGACGCGGTCGTCGAGATGCTGGTCAGCGGTTTATCAGCTGCGAAAAAACACGGGGTCGCCCATGTATCGTCGACGTCGGTTGAAGCTTGGATGCAGGAAGGCGCCAAACCCAAAACCGGAGCCGAGTTTGACGCTGCGGTCGCTCAGAATGTCAAAGTCCATGCTCGCGCGGCGCGCCAGGCCGACGTTGAAAACTCTTGCATCGAAGCTTGGCATATTGAGTTCCTACGCGGCGGCGAATTTCAGACGTTTACTGATGCTGGAAAGATCTGGAAGTTCGTCAGCGCCGCCAACAAGGAAATGGGACGACCGTTTTTCAAAGTCATGATCGATGCGGCCCATTGTGGTGATTCCGATCTTTCGATTCCCGAGAATGAAGCAGTCATCAATGAGATCGCGGCCGGAAACGCGTTGGGCATTTTCCACGCTTCGTCCAAAACGACTCGTGGATGCCTGTCGACCGACGATGGTTGGATTGGGGCTTTGTTGACCGCATGCGCCAAAACTGGAGACTTGGAATTCGCGTTCGTCGAATTGTTCCATCACGAGGACCCGGCCTTGGAGGCGCTGCGCAGCTATGACTCCAATCACGGCGTCGATACCCGCGATGGCCGAAGCTACGACGAAGCGGTGTTGGACGGTGTCGTCGATGTTACCCGGCGGCTCAATAACCTCGTGGCCCGCGGGCAGCTTTCTTAGCGTAGAGCAGTTTTGAAAGCAGCCCGACCGATCCGGCCCATCCAGGCGGGTTTAAGAGAGCAACAGGTAATACCGACACAAACGGCCTGGCTTGCACGTCGTGGATTGGTAATCCAACTCAATCATCGGGGCCAGGCCTTTAAATTTGACTCGGTTTTGCCCCCCATCTACTATGAAATGTTGGCGGTTGGGGGGTTCTGCCAACTATCTGGGTAACCCCTAATTTCTGGCGCGCCTGTTGTACTGCTTCAATGCGGTAGCATCATGACGCTGTCAAATGACTCCGATAAAACATCAAAGCGCGTTTAACTCAGTTCCAATGGGATTTGCGCAGTATGTTTGAGTGCCTGAGATAACGTGATTGGCCAACCCAATCCATAAAATCAAAACTAACGAAACATTTTTGCCGATCGGCTGGTCGGCGTTGTAGGAGATCCAAATGGCTGCCAGAGAAAATCAAGGGCTCTTGATTGCCGTCATTATTTTGGTGTTGCTAACTCTTGTTTTGGCACTTGCCGCGTTTCTTGGGATGTCCAATGCGAGCGAGAACGCAGACAGTAAAAAGCAGTTTGAAGCCGATCTCAATTACAACAAGAAGTTGGCTGCAGCCTATAACGAACAAGCCGAACTCCTCAAAGCTCTTGTTGCAGGCGGCGAATTTAGTAGCGCAGTCATCAGTGATGCCCCTGGTATTCTGAATTCCTTGAGCGGTCTTTCGAGTGGGTTCGAAGGTAACCAGCAAGACACGCTTCGAAAAATCCACGAGCAGTCAAAAGCTATTCATGAAGCATACGAAAAAGATGTAGCTGGCGCGGCCCCAGAGGGGGGCGAGGCATCTTACCGCCAACTGTACCGAGACCTGACAAGCTTGGTCGCCAAAAAGAACAGTGAATACAACATTCAGGTCAAGAACTCTCAACGAACCAATCTGGATGCCGAAACCAAAATCGCTGCGATGGAGAAAACGCTGGCCGCGATGCAGGATAGCAACACCAAACTACAAGATGAGCTGGCCACCGAAAAGAAACGTGGTCTTGAAAAAGAAGCCGAACTCAAAGACGAACTCGCCAAAGCCGTAACCGGCAATGAAACTGTCAACAAAGAGTTTGCTGCCTTCCGTCAGGTCGCCGATGAAAACATGCAGACTGCCAGGAACACTCAGAATCAGCTGGACAAGGAAAACGCATCGCTCAAAGCCCGGATCAACGAATTGACGCGAGAAGACTTCGATCGTGCTGATGGGAAAATCGTCAATGTTTCGGCTGGCCTGAGAACGGTATACATCGACCTTGGAAGTGCCGACGGCTTGACCAACAACCAAACCTTTGCCATCTACGACAAAGAGATCACGAATTTCGAAAAAGGTCGCCACAAAGCGATGGTCGAAGTCACCAAAGTTTTCCCTTATCGGGCAGAAGCTCGAATCACCAACGAGGATCCGACTGCCCCGATTCTGTCGGGCGATCACATTTTGACAGCGACTTGGGATCCGGGTTACTCGGTTCCGATCGCGTTGTGTGGCGTGTTTGATCTCGATGGAGACATTTACGACGACACTGAAAAGCTAATCTCGATGATCAAGCGAAATGGCGGAAAAGTCGTGGCTTATCACGATCAAGACGGCGTCGTGACTGGCAAAATCGACTCTTCAATTCGCTACCTCGTCGTTGGCGACGCTCCAGTGTCCGGCGAAAATGGCCGCCGCCCTGAAGCCGCCAGATCAATCGTGATCGCAATGCAACAAATGCAAGAAGACGCCAAAGCCAACACCGTTGATTCGATTGACTTGCAAAAACTAATGAACCGAATGGGAGTTCGAGCCCGACCAAAAACGGTTCAGTTTGAAAAACGATTCGGTGGTTTCCGGGAGCGACGGCCATCAGACAAGGCGACTGGCGAACGTTAAACCGATTGCTGAGCACTATAGAAAGCAAACGGCCGCAAACAAAGTTTGCGGCCGTTTTTTTGGTGTCCAACTATATTTGTCCTGCAAGCGCGCCGTCGCTATTTGGAACCAGCTTTCTTCTTCTGTTCCGCCTTTTTCACCTCGGTCTTTTGGGGCTCGTCTTTTTTCATTTCCTTTTCAGGCTCTGGCTTTGGTTCGACCTTAACCGGTTCCAGCTTCAGCGCACCGACGACTTGGGCATCCGGCAAAAGTTTGCTCAGCTTTTCAATCCCTTCTTCCGTGATCGCCGATTTCCAGACGTAGAGCTTTTTGAGGCTCTTGATTTTCGCAAGCCGTTCGATTCCAGCGTCGCTAACCTTAGTTTGGTAAAGGTTGAGATATTCCAGCTCCTTGAGCGACTCAAGATGCTCAAGCCCAGCGTCCCCGATCTCAGTCCGCTCCAGATGAAGCTTCTTCAGCGGAAGCCCAGCCAAATGCTTCAGCCCTTCATTGGTTACTTTCGTTCCAGCAAGGTTGAGCCAAATCACGTTGCCAATGGAATCGATGTCTTTGAGCTGCTCGTCGTCAATCGGTTTACTCGACAAACTGAAACTGATCTCAAGCGACTCGTCTTGAGCCGAAATCTGGTGTACGCGACCACCAGCAGATTCAATTTTCTTGATCGCGCCAGCCTCGCGACGCGAGGATTGGTCTTTGTCTTGCGGACAAACGGCAAACGACGACTCGGAAAAGATTAAAGAACCAGCAACTGCAATCGCCGCTGCGAACATTGCTGTCTTGGAAAAATCAGTCTTGATGGACATGGTTGGCCCTGAAATCAAATTTGAACTGCTAATAAAATGCAGTCCGAAATATAACCGACGTACCGTTAAAATGGAAACAATTGCAAGCTCGAAGGACCCGCAGCGGGCCCTGGCCCACCAACCCTACTGCACAGCAACAGCATCGTCACCGAATGGATTTTCGTTACGCGGCATCCACTTACACATCCCGATGCCCAGAAAATAGAGTAGCGAAAGCGGCACGGCCAACAGCATCATACTGATCGGATCGGCCGGCGTCAGGAACATGGCGAGTACAAAAATGATCATGATCGCAACTCGCCATTTCGCCAAATAGTCGGTGACTTCGAACAAGCCGATCCGATTCATGAATAACATGACCAGCGGCAGTTGAAACGCGATACCAAAACCCAGCGGAAGGAACATCACAAAACTCAACCAATCATTGATTCTCATTTCAGGTGCGATACCCATGCTTCGGTTAAACGAGAATAGGAATCCGAGAACTGGTTGGAATACAAAGAAGAATGCCAACAGGACTCCCGCCATGAACAACGCGATGCTGATCGGCAGAAATACGTGAATGTGCTTTCGTTCGTGAGGGTAAAGCCCGGCTGCCACGAAAGACCAAAGCTGAAAAAACACCCAAGGTCCCGCAATCGTTAGCCCGGTAAATAAACCGGCCTTCAGCCAGACCCCGAACCCTTCGCCCACACCCAATGCCTGCGGTTTGAATTCAGTACTTTCCCAAATTTCAATCGTTTTCAAGTTCGCCATCATCGGAGCGATTTGATCCGGAAAGCTGGATGTGATGAGAGCCAGATTCAAACGCCGATTCAAATCCACATCAAACTTATCGACTAGTTTCTGCTTGATTCTGGCCAGCGGTTTGGGCTTTTCGGGAGACAGCGTATCCCAAAACCCGGAGGCTCCCTCGGTCAGCTCAGCCTCAAACGCAGGCGATTTGAAAAGCGACTCGCAACGCGAAACTCGGTTGACCACATCGACGACTGATTGAATGTCGAGGGCTGTTGGTTTGGTTTTGACCTCTGCAATCCGCTTGATCGTTGCCTGATCGGTCGGAGAGACTAGAGCCCAAAGCGCCTTTCGCTTTGCCGTCGTGGCTTGGTCAGGCCCGGTTTGACTGGACAACGCTTGGCAAAACTCAGAGAGCTTTCCCGCTGGGATGTTGCTTTGCTTGAACGAATGAGGCTCAACCTTGATCTTCGTTCCCAGATCGGGAATCAGTTCACTGATCGCCTCAACCAACTCCTGAGGCGCAATTCTGACCTGCTTGGGGGCCATTCGCTCATCGTCAATCCAGGAAAGGTACTCAGGCGGAACAAAGCCATACTCTCCGGCCAACCGCTCTTTGGCATCATGGGTTTCGTACTCCTCGATCGCATTCTTGAGCGGCTGGACGAGGATCTGAACGACTTGATTGGCAAAAAGAAAACCAAAAACACAACCGATCGCCACACCATAGAGGGCTTTGACGAGGACCTTCCGAAGCTCCTCCAGATGATCACCGAACGACATACGGCTGGATTCGAATAGATCTTCGTTGGGTTGGCGAAAATTCATATTCGAAATTGCTCGGGCCTGTGCTGGCAAATTGCTGAACGGATTAGGTTAGTAATATGTTGACCTAATCCCAACAATAATCAATGCCTGAATTCAACGACTCCGATCTGCCGATAAAGTAACGGCTGATTGCTTGCGGACTCACTCAGCTCCCGCCGCAGTCGTCGATGAACATTTTGAAATGACCAACCGAGAAACTCGTCATGTATCCACTTCGATTTGAGCCGCTTTTCCGTCGTTATATCTGGGGTGGCCGCCGCCTGGCCGAAGTACTCGACAAACCAATCGGGGACCAGACTGCCGCAGAAAGCTGGGAAGTCGTCGATCACCAAGACGATCAAAGCATCGTTCAATTCGGCGATTTGGCTGGCAAATCACTGCGTGAATTGATTGCCGAACATGGTAACGATTTACTGGGAAGCCAATTGATGGAAAAGATTTCGTCAAACGAGTTCCCTGAACATCTTCGCAATCGGTTTCCATTGCTGCTCAAGTTTCTCGACGCCAACAGAAACCTGTCAGTCCAAGTTCACCCCGATGACGAATTCGGGGCGACCCTCTCGCCGCCGGATCTCGGGAAAACGGAAGCTTGGTATGTGATGCACGCCGATCCTGGAGCCAGGATTTTCGCCGGCCTCAAGTCAAACGTCACCGCCGAAAGTTTCCGCGCCGCGATTGAGTCGGGCCAAACGGAGTCAATGCTGCACAGCTTTGAACCCAAACAGGGCGATTGCGTTTTTATTCGAGCCGGAACTCAACACGCGATTGGCGCGGGTTTATTGATCGCCGAAATTCAGCAAGCCAGCAATACAACCTTTCGCGTTTACGACTGGGGGCGCGTCGGAGCAGATGGCCAACCACGAGATCTGCATATCGAACAAGCGATCAAAGCCACGGATTTTGATCGCGGACCGGTTGCGATCGAAACGCCACAACCAACCGACGACCCTCAGTGGCATACCATTGTCCAATGTGAAAAGTTCGTGATGAACCGAGGCAAGCTTGACGCGCCCACCACCATGGGTGGCGACGGAAGGTTTCGCATCGTGGCCGTGATCGGCGGAGAAATAAAGGTGGCCGGCGACCCAAGCCAATCCGCAATGAAGCTCAGTGACACGACGCTGCTGCCAGCTTGTCTTGGCCCGACAACGTTGACGCCGGGGCAGGGTGGTGCCGAGGTGCTGGAGATCTTTGTGCCCTAACTACTCAAACGGGGCGTTCATCGATAGTAGCGCCCCTGTCCCAGCAGTGTTTTGCAGCTTGTTCACGGCTGGGACAGCCGTGCTACTCAACGAATCCAGTTAGAAAAACTATCACTTGGATCTCGAGGTTTGAACAAGGTTAAGCAATATCAGCCCGAAGCGCGAGCAAGGGTTCCTCCGGTAAACGGTCCCTCGCTGGCGCTTCGAGGGTGTGATTTTTTCAAAACACTCCCTGACAACATCAGCCGTTTTGGCGATAGCCACGGTTAATGGCGGTTCAATCGGGGCTATCGCCAAACGGCTAATACAATCACAACCTATTCGGGCTGGTATTCGCACGTGAAAATCGAATCAACGTAAATTCTGTTAGCTCAGTTTGAGTAGCTAGTAGATGCGAGCGAGATGCTATCAATCCGATCGCGTAAGTTCGACATTGTCTGGATTGCCGCAGAGTCCTATGGTTCTCAACCATTTATTTGGTTGATCACTGATCATTGTGCACAATTCTGAATCGTTCCTGAATTGCTCAGGCGGAATCATGATTAACAAAACTGACCTGCTTCTTTATCTTGCGTTCGGAATCTGCGCGTTCTCAATCGGCTGCAACCATCGTCCGAATTTTGGCCCGCAGGGCACAATCGGAATGCAGCGCAATCGGGCCGTCGTCCATGACCCGTATCCAAGCAACGACTTGGGACCACCGATCGTTGGAGCCCGACCGCTGGGTTACGAACGTGCTTCGGCAGAATCAATGTCGCTTCAGGGCAGTCCCTACGCCCCGAAATCTCGTGGCGGACCAGCCATCCGAACCAACGGATTCTAGAGGCGCCTTTTTTCAAGCCGCGCTGGACTGATTGCTGATTGTGAATTTTGTGCTGTGCCACCTGGTTGCAGCTTTCCCTTGGTGCGGCTTCTGCAAATCGAGCATTTCCCCAGGAGTCGTCGGTTAGAAACCGCACTCGCGTGGGGACATTTTCTTTTCGCGAGTTGCCAATTCGCATCAGGATTTGCAGGTTTGGGGTTGGATTCGAATACGCGATTGCGGCACCGGCCTCAAAACGCTTGCTTACTCGAATGCTATGCTTACCCTAATAGATAAGGCATTGCTGCTCTTGCGATGCGAAACTCTGGGAGACCACGATGCTGCAGCGACTGACTTTGCTTTGTTTCTTGACTTTGATTTTGCCCGTTTCCCTGGATCAACGAGCCCAAGCCCAGAATGTCAGCGACGCGATGGGATTCAACTGGGATTTTGCTGCCAACGGCTCAGTCAACGATGGTTCCGATGATGCATTTGATGGCGGGATTGTATTGCACGTCAGTGGCACCGCCTTTAACGGTACTGGTCAAGGCGTCAACAAAGACGGTTTAATCGTATTCGGGCCAGAGACAATTGGAAACATGGTCGTGACCCGTCACGTACTGATGATTGAAGACCCACCCGGATTGGTCTACGCCGATAGTTACCATAATCCCGGTAAGGCTTCAGTCACTGCAACGCCGATCATCTACAACGATTTCGGAGACGCAGCGGTACCGCAGGTGAAGTCCAACAGCGATGGCAAGATGTCAGCGATGCTTTACATGCATCAGCCCAATCGCCCATTGATTGCATTCCATTTCGGTGAGCCGAGCACGGATTATTTACCAACATTGAGTGGCAGTAGTGACAACTATCAATTTTCTTTCCCGCCACTGGAACTAAAAGCCGGCGAAACAAAAACAATCGGATACTTCGTTGGACAACGCCGACCTGGAACTGGCGAAAAAACGTTTTCCAATGAGGAAGCATTTCGAAAAAGCATCTTGCAGATCAATGCTAAAAAGACGTTCGATTTTGTGAACCTCCCCGGGTTCGGCTTGTACGATTCCGGAAAATTGAAACTGATCGAGCGTTCGTCCAGCGACTTTATTGCCACGCTTAAGAAAGACAAGGTTTACGGAACGCTCTTGACCAAAGAGTTTATGCTGGAAACGGCAATTGGAAAACGCAAATACAAAGCCGAAGAGATCGTCAACGCCGTCCGCTTTGGCAGCGACAACTATTCAGTGGCCGCCGACGATGGCTCGATTCTCGATGGGAAACTCTCACCTGACAAAGTGAAATTCGAACTTTCTGACGGCGGGCAAGGCGAAATTGAACTCAAGAACATTGAAGCTCTTGTTCCGCGCGAACCCAATATGGCGAAAGCGAAAAAACGCAAACCGGGTCAATGGTTTGAATTCAAAGCACCGGTGTTCGCGTTCGTCAGCCAGGATCGCCTCACTGGAACGCCCGTCAATGATTCACTCGAAGTCCACACATCGATTGGCGTTTTAGATGTCCCCTTGAAATTCATTCAGACCATCGAGATGGAACAGGGCCAAAACAAACAGCAGCCCAAGTTCACGATGACCGATGGCCAGTCATTCACTGGATTTCTCTACGAAGACATCGAGGTCAAGATTTTTGACGGCTCGACAATGAAAGTCGCGCCAAAGAATCTCAGAACGGTTTTCCTTAGCGGGCAAGTTAAACCGGCTTCCAATAGCGCTCCAACAGACCATCCCTATTTGAGTCTTAGCGGTCAGGATTATCTCTTGGTCGAGTTCCTCAACGATCAAAAACCGCTTGAGTTTACGTCGTTGTTTGGAACCCAGACGATCAATCTAGAACAGGTCCTGATGTTGGAGTCGTCTCCCGGACTGGCGGCAGGCATGCACGTTACGTTATGGGATGGCTCAAAGCTTCAGGGAAAGCTCTCCGGCGAGAGTTTGTTGGTAAAAGTGTTTGGCAAGGAAAGGGAGATCGCCGTTGAAATGATTCGAGAGTTTCACAACCCTCTGGCGATTCCACCGGAGTCGATCCGCAAGGAGTACCTTCAGTTGATCAAGCTGCTTGGAAGTAAGAAGTACAGTGAGCGCGCACGAGCCCTCAAGATCTTGGAGAAAGACAAAGAGAAACTGCGAGGATTATTCAAATTGCACCTGGATAAGGTCGGAGTGGAAGCCAAGTCGCGATTGTGGAGGCTGCTTCCAGAAAAAGACCGCCCCCAAGACGCCAAAAAATCAAACGTAAAGCAGAAGGGCGAAGAAGGTTAAGAAGCTGCTGAAGGCCAGCAAGGCGACGCTAAACTCCTGCTGGCGGGTTTCTGGCGATCTTGCAAAGCGTTTCAATCCCACGCTCGATCACTGCATCATCGACGGCGTATGAAATTCGAAAATGTGAATCAGAGTCGCTAAAGATATTTCCCGGGATCACCATCAAATTGTTGGCAATCGCCTCATCAACAAATTGTTGACCGTTGCCCCAAGGCAATTTCGGATACACGTAAAACGCGCCACCGGGCTTTACAATCTCGTAGTCGTCCTTCAACCCGTCAATCAATCGGTCCCGTTTGGCTTTGTAGTTGGCAACGTACTGCGACATATCCACGTCCATTGCGACCGCTGCCGCCCACTGAACTGGCTGAGGCGAGCAGACAAACGTGTACTGCTGGATCTTCAACATCGTTTGCACTAGCGTCTGAGGAGCCGAAACATAGCCGCAACGCAAACCTGTCATGGCGTAAGACTTCGAGAACCCATCGACCACGACCGTATCCGGATTGAACTTCGCCGCAGAAACATGCGGCCGGTCATAGGTGAACTTGCTATAAATCTCATCGGAGACCAGGCAAATTCCTTTCTTGTGCGCCAGCTCTGCGATGGCTTTGATCTCTTCATCGCTTGGACAGATCCCCGTCGGGTTGGACGGACTGTTGAGGATGATCATTTTTGTCTTGTCGGTGATCGCGGCTTCGACTTTGTTGACGTCCAGTTTGAAATCAGGATAAGTGCTGATTGCGACGCTCTTTCCTCCGGCCATCTCAACCATCGCCGGGTACATGGCAAAGTAAGGGTCAAAGTAGATCACCTCGTCGCCCGAATTGATCATCGCCAACACGGCAAGGAAGAGTCCGCCGCTGGTCCCTGAGCACACAAACGCGACGCGATCATCGTGACCAAACTGCTGATCGGTTTGGGCTTGAATTTTATCTCGCAAGACCGGCACGCCCTGGGTGGCTGTGTATCCGTTCTTGCCATCCTCTATCGCCTGAATCAATTCGGCTTTGATTGTCTCGGGGACATCGAAATCCGGCTGTCCAATCGAGAGGTTGATCGGGTCCTCCAGCTTGGCCGCCAAATCGAACATTCGACGAATCCCACTGGAATCAAATCCTCTGGTTCGATCTGCGACCCAGCTATCAAAATCGGGCATAAATTCTTCTCCCATATAGTCTTCTGCCAGCGCGGCGGTTTGAGGTTCATTTTAGCGTCCCGGAACTTCGCCGATAGAACCGGTTTTTTTTGGAGACGAGTTTTCTCAAGCCCCCTAGAGAGCTGTTCTTGGAGAAGCGCCTTCTTGTCCGCCGACGTTTGCTTCTTTCAAAATCGGCGGTTGTTAGATCAACGGTCTGAAACTAGAATCCCAGCTCCGCAGAAAAAGAGATCTGCGACCTGATTTTCGCCACTGGAAGCCTTGATGAGCGAACTCCACCACGAGTGCGGCGTTGCCGCGATTTACCAACTGCCCAGCCAACCTGTCAGCGAACTTTGCCCCGGAGGAGAGCCAGGCAACGCTTCGACCTTGATTCCGCGAATGCTGTTGGACATGCAAAATCGCGGCCAATTGTCGGCAGGAATTTCGAGGTTCCACCCTGAACCTGAAAATGGCCAACTGATAGATACCTATCGGGACATCGGCAGCGTTCAGGAAGTATTTCGGCTTTCCCACACCGCCAAAGCCACCAGTCTGATGAAGCGCTACAGCGGCGCTGCAGCGATCGGCCACGTACGCTACGCCACATGTGGCAAAGACGACAAGAGCTACGCCCAGCCATTTGAGAACCATCATTTTAACCGTCGCCAGTGGTTCACTTTCGCGTTCAATGGCCAGCTCGCAAACTACACCGAACTGGCCCAGGACATTCTGAGTGAACCGGATAACCACCTCGTCCGCGAGACCGATACCGAAGTCCTGATGCACGAGATTTGTACTCAGCTGAAGAATCAAGACTCGAATTGTTTGGTCGAAATGATTCGCGAAGTCGCAAAACGGCTTGATGGCGCCTACTCGCTGGCTTTGCTCAACGCCAAAGGCGAAATGCTGATTGCGCGGGATCCGCTTGGTATCAAGCCGATGTGTTACGCAGTTCAGGGCTCCATGTTTGCCGCGGCTAGCGAAAGCGTTGCTTTGCTCAATCTCGGTTTCAAGCGAAATGAAATCGAGTCACTCAAACCAGGCAACGCGATTGCAATCGTCGATGGAAAAATTGAGTTCCATCAGTTCGCCGATACCCCCGGAAATGCACATTGCTTCTTTGAATGGATTTATTTCGCCAACGTTGCCAGTACGCTGGACGATCGAGGCGTTTACACCACGCGAACGGCGCTTGGGAAAGAGCTCGCCGACCAGGAAGAATCGATCGGACTGATCGAAATAGACGATGACACAATTGTCGTGCCAGTTCCGGATACCAGCAAGGCGGCAGCCGACTCGATGGCGTTCCACCTCAAGATCCCTTCGCGTGAGGGCTTGATCCGAAACCGTTACAGCGGTCGTACGTTCATTGAGTCGTCACAGGAAACGCGAGCTAAACGCGCCAAAACAAAATACACGCCGCTTCGAGAAGTCCTCGAAGGCAAACGTGTCATCTTGGTTGAAGATTCAATTGTCCGTTCAACTACGATGAAGGCGTTGCTGCGACGAATTCGAGAAGAAGGCGGAGCCAAAGAAATTCATGTCCGTGTCGCTTGCCCTCCGATCGTCGCTCCGTGCTATTACGGAATTGATATGTCGACGATTGAGCAGCTCTTCGCCCCCAATTTTTACCTGCCCGGCGATCCTCTGACTGACGAAATTCAGGACGAGATGGCGGAAACACTTGGTTGTGATTCGCTGCGATATCTCCCAATCGAATCGGTCGCCCGAGCCATTGGAATCCCACAAGACGGGCTTTGCCAAGCCTGTATCAGTTGCCACTACCCAACGCCAACCGGTAGGAAGCTATATCAACTCGATTTTGAGAGTTACTCTCAAGGCGACAAGAACAAGATCAGCGACTCAGGCCGAGCGTTCGATACTGGTAAACCGCGAGTCGGTTTGACGTAAGCGGATGACTTGGAAGGAACTGCATCGATCGACCGGCGATCGGTCGCACCGCACAACACTAAATCATTGAACATCAGATCTGAAGGAACCGTCATGGCCAAAGCAACCGCCCGTCACATTCTTGTTGAAACTGAAGAAGTCTGTGAAGACCTCAAGAACTCGATTGCTGGCGGAAAAGATTTCGCCGAAGTCGCTGCTGAGTTTTCATCATGCCCTTCGGGAAAAAACGGAGGCGATTTAGGTGAGTTTGCCCCCGGCATGATGGTTAAGGAATTTGATGATGTCGTTTTCAGCGCGGAACTCAATACAGTTGAGGGGCCGGTGAAGACGCAGTTTGGTTACCACTTGATCGAAGTCACCAGTCGCGAAGACTAGTTTATGTCTTCTCATTCAGAACAGACAACGCAGCCTGCGCTCCGGATGCCGTCCGAATGGGAACCACAGGCTGCAATCTGGCTTAGCTGGCCACACAATAACGAAACGTGGCCCGAAAATCTTCGTGAAGCACAAGAAGAATTCTCCCAACTGGTCAAAGCCATCGCTCGGACGCAAGCCGTTTTCGTGATGGCAAAAAGCTCAACCGATCCAGCGGTTTTCCAGTTTGCCGATCGGGCGCTTGGCGGCTTGGGAAACGTTACCGTTCTGGACATCGCCACTAACGACGCCTGGGCCCGAGATTACGCACCGACGTTCGTCAAAAACTCCGCTGGAAGAACGACCGCGATCGACTGGCGCTACAACGCTTGGGGCGGGAAATATCCACCGTTTGATGACGACCAGAAAGCTTGCGCTGAAGTCGCCAGACATTTGGGTATCGATACGATTTCGCTGGACTTCTGTTTCGAAGGAGGCGCGGTCGAAGTCAACGGAACCGGTGTTTTACTTTCTACAAAGTCGTGCGCATTGGATCCCAACCGAAACCCAGATACAACCATCGAAGCGATCGACTTACTTCTCTCCCGGCATCTTGGCACTTCAAAACACATCTGGCTTGGTGGCGGAGCGATCGAAGGTGATGACACCGACGGGCACATTGACCAGTTGGCCAGGTTCACGGACGAGAAAACGATCGTCTACGCGTGGACTGACCGGAAAGACGATCCTCAGTTGGACAGACTGAAGCAAAACCGGGACGAATTTAGGCAACAGCTGGAAATCACCGGCTTAAGGGAATTTCGTTTGATTCCATTGCCAATTCCAGCCAGAATCGAACACTGCAAACGTCGAATTCCTGCCAGCTACTGCAATTTTCTGATCACCAACGACTTGGTAATCGTCCCGCAATTCGGCCAGCCAGAAGACAACCAAGCGATTGAGATACTCTCGGGTCTTTTCTCGCGCCGCCAAACCATCGGGCTCAACTCGCTTAACCTCTCGGTAGGCTTGGGTTCGTTTCATTGCCTTTCTCAGCAACAACCTGCGTAGCTGAACAGCGTTACTTTATCTTTGATCGCGTTGAAAGCTTTGCCTTATCAGGCAGAGTCAGAGTCGGCTTCGACCACGGCATCGGTTTTCACAAACGAAATGACTGATTGCTCAGAGAGCGGCTCAAGCTTGATATCGGTTGTGTTGATGTTGACCATGCCGTTTTTGTCGATCACAAAAATCACAATAACTTCTTCTCCATGTTGGGCCTTGAAGTCTTCGAACGTGAATTCTTTTGAAATTCGGGTTAGTTTTGGTCGAAAGCCTTCTGCGTATGCTGCCTCGAACCTCTCTTCGCCCCAATGCTCTGTAAACAACTCGCGTCCCTTGGCGACTTCTCCAACTTTCGCGCGAGAACCTTTGTCAGCGTCGCGTGGAAGCAAACGGTAAACGTTCTGACTTCCGAAGAAATGTGAAAACTCGGCGACTGCCATCGCGTTGACCGCGTCGTTTTTTGTTAGCGCCATAAATCGTCCGACCCCAGCCAGGTCAATCTCCTCGTGCGCGTACTCGGAGAGTATGCTTTTGCAATGAGCCGGCAGCCCCGCCATCTTGGCGGCGGAAATGTTCCGGTAGTTGGTGTCGACTAGAACAACAGCGTAACCGGCGTCTTTGAGGATCACCGCGATATCTCGAATCCAGGCAGCCGCACCACCGAACAGGATTCCCTGTGGTTTCGACTCGGCCAAACCAAGTTTTCGGGCCAGCGGCGCGGCTCCCAAACCGTAGATCGCAACCGTTCCTACGATCAGCATGAAGGTCGCAGGAACCATCACTTCGGCGTCAGCAATCAAGGATTCGTCACCATGGGCCGTTGCAATAATCTTCAGCGCAAAAACACTTACCACGGCCGCCGCGACGATTCCGCGTGGCGCGAGGAAAGCGAGGAAGATCTTCTCCTCGCGGTTCAAACCGGACTTCCACATCGCGGCCCAGATAGAAAGTGGCCTGACGATCAAAATCATCAGCAATACAAACAGCACACCGCGCCAACCGACTTCGCCTAGCACCGCCAAATCGAGCCTTGATCCGAGCACGATGAACAGACAGGAAATCAAAAACACGCCGAGGTTTTCCTTGAACTCGACGACATGCTCAATCGAAAGATGTTTCTGATTGGCAAGAAAGATCCCCATCACCGTCACGGTGACCAAACCTGTTTCGTGCATCAAATAGTTTGACAACGCAAACATCGCCAAAGCACTTGCCAGAAAAGCAAGTCCGTGCAAGTAATCGGGCAACCAGTAGCGTTTGACCACCACGGCCAGGATCCAAGCCGAGACACAACCGATACCGATCCCGATGACAGCCGTCTTCAAAATCCCCAGCACCGGGCTCCACAACGTCACCGCCTCGCCTTCATGAAAAAACAGTTGCTCATAAACCAGCACGGCGAGAATCGCGCCGACCGGGTCGATGATAATTCCTTCCCATTTGACAACCGAGCCAATTTTTCGATTGGGTCGGATGTATCTCAACAGCGGAGCCACAACCGTCGGGCCAGTCACCACCAAAACGGCAGCCAGCAAAACGGCGAGTTTCATTTGAATATCAAGAATCACCCAAGCCAATAAGCTGCCCAGCAACCAGGAGACGAGGACACCAACGGTACACAACCGGACGACAGCACCGCCGACCGACGCTTTAAGCTCACTAAACCGCAATGACAATCCGCCTTCGAAAAGAATCACTGCCACTGCCAGCGAAACAAGCGGAAAAACGATCTTGGGCCCCAGAGTTTCATCACCACTGATCTCTTGAAGGATGTGGTCGGGGTTCATCCAGAATCCAAGCAGAACTCCGAACCCAAGCAAAAGGAGAATCGATGGTACGCGTATCCACCAAGCAACCAACTGGGCCAACATGCCCAATAACGGAACAACAGCCAGGTAGTAAAAGATCTGATCGTCCAAAGCGATGCCTTGTTCCAGGTGAGTCAATTGGCTCGATCAGTTTTGCTGTTTGTCAGCAAACCGAGCCAGATAAGTCATTTCATTATCGAAACATGGCCAGTTTTTGGACAGGGCATATTCCCCAAGAGGAAAGTAATTTTATCCCGGCTAGCCCGGTATTTGAACCACCAGCAGTCAACGATGTTGATGTTCGCCTCTTGAGCCACGGTGTTCCAGACTGCAAGGCAGGCACTGTCGGGTCAGTAAAACGCCACTACGAACTAGCAGCGGGCCGCGCTGGTCGTTGAGGAGGATTGTAAGTGCAACAGTCTTGCGGGCACACGTCCCAGTTTGCCGGCATGTTTCCGATCGCGCGTTTTTCGGTTCCGCTTGTGCGCTCAAGGATCAATTCGCGAATCATCGCGACAAATTGCGGATGCACCCCGACCGATTTGGCTCGCTGCATGTTGATCCCCAGCTCGTCACATTTTTCTTGGGCTTCGGTATCCAGGTCGAACAGGACTTCCATGTGATCCGAAACAAAACCGACTGGCATTAAAACCAGATCCTTGACGTCGGTTGTTTCCTTCAGATCACCGATGTAGTCACATACGTCGGGTTCAAGCCACGGTTGATGCGGCGGGCCTGAACGGCTCTGGTAAACCAGCTCCCAAGGGTAGTCGCCGATCTTTTCCATTATCAACCGACAAGCCTCGGTCAGTTGAGTCGAGTACTTGCAGCCTTCGGCCATCGACATTGGAATGCTGTGGGCCGTGAATACGAACCGCGTCTCGGGACGACGAGACTCTTCAATTTGATCAAATGCGTTTTGAACCCTGTCAGCCGACGCCTCGATATAAAGCGGATGGTTAAACGCCATTCGAAGCTTGTGAACTTCTGGAGCATCGGAACCGATTGCAGCCTGCGCCTGGGCGATGTTCTCCCGGTATTGGCGACAGCCCGAGTAGCAACTGTAGATGGAAGTAAAGAAACCAAGGGCACACTTTATTCCATCGTCTTTCATTTCACGAAGCGCGTCTGGAATCATCGGATGCCAGTTGCGATTGCCCCAGTAAACAGGCAACTCGATATCGTGATCGGCGAGTTCCTTTTTGAGGGCCGCGATCAAGTCCCGGTTCTGCTCATTGATTGGACTGACACCACCAAAGTGGTTGTAGTGCTCGGAGACCTCAAGCATCCGCTGGCGCGGGACGTTTTTTCCTCGGAGGACGTTCTCCAAAAACGGCATTACATCGTCGGGGCCCTCTGGACCTCCAAACGAAACGACAAAGATTGCATCGTAGTTTTTATCTGACATGTTTGTTTCTAAGTTGTGACGGTTGAGCAGGTCGCGTTCAAAAGGCCTCTGCCTCTAGCGCGACGCGAGTAGTTCAGCAGATGCTGAGCATCATCAACGCTACCCGAGCTCAGATTTTATGTTTCACCTAACAACGCGTCCATGACATGTTGCGGTGTCAGGACGGCGTAAGGAGGTGCATCGTCGGGAAATCGACACACGGCAACACAGAAACGCCCTTCAACAGCGACGCTGCGATTCTGGTCAACGATTTCAAACTCATAGACGATTTGCTTACCGTCGATCTCGACAAGCTTTAACTTGACTTTGACACAGTCGCCCAAAACGAGGGGTTGGTTGATCTTGAGGCTGGCAGTCAGCCGGGGAAATCCAAGCGTGCCCAGTTCATCGTGCAATACAACCCGCAAGCCCCGACTGCGAAGAAACGCGTACTCCGTCTCCTCCATCATCCGCACATAGACAGAAAAATGGGCAAATCCTGTTACATCCGTGTCGACAAAATGGACCTCTCGTGGATACTCAAACTCGGCAATGACGGCTGTAGCTGGTGTGGTAGACAAGGTTCGTCGGACTCAAAGGCTGAACTTACGGGAAACTTACGACTTATGAAACCGTCAGAAGACCATTGGCACAACCGGGCAGCCTGGGATCGGTTGGCAAAAATTCAGGATCGACTGGCCAAACCGGCTCGCGACGTGGATTTTGCCAACCCACTCAAAACCGTCGACAGCATCGGCTGGCTCGGATCCGATATCACGGGCAAGCACGTTCTTTGTCTGGCCGCAGGTGGTGGCAGGCAAGGTCCAATTTACGCAGCGGCAGACGCGATCGTGACCGTGGTTGACCTGAGTCCGGCGATGCTTGAGCTTGACCGAGCCGTCGCGGCCGAGCGAAATCTGGAGCTACGCACGATCGAAGCCTCAATGGACGATCTCTCGGCGCTGCAAGATCAATCGTTCGACATCGTCATCCACCCGGTCAGCACTTGCTACGTCCCTGACGTCAGGCCAGTTTTTCAGGAAGTGGCCAGAGTGCTGCGGGCCGGCGGGATTTACATCAGCCAACATAAACAACCGACGAGCCTCCAAACTAATCTCGAAGCCGGTCAACCAGGGTATCACGTTGCCCATCAGTATTACCGAACCGATCCGCTGCCAGCGTGTGAAGTTCCAAACTTGATCCGCGAAGAGGGTACGCTGGAGTATATCCATCGTTGGGAGGAGCTGCTGGGCGCGATGTGCCGCAGTGGCTTGGTGATCGAAGACGTTACCGAACCGCTGCACGCCAAACTGGACGCCGAGATCGGTAGCTTTGGACATCGGGCACAGTATGTCGCTCCGTACATTCGAATCAAAGCCCGTCGCGCCGGACTGCCAAAGTCAGGTTTGATATTGGATTAACGTTGAGATTGGCATATTCCCCCAACAACACACTGGCTCAGATGGTCAACTTTGCTGTTAAGTTCGCGAAGACTCAGCGGACATTTCAGTTCTTGTTAGTAGCACGGCGCTTCGAGCTGTGAGGTGATTTCTGGTCTCGGCTCGCAGAGGTTGTGAATTTATTTAGCCGTTTTGGCGCTAGCCACGGTTGAATCGCCGTTAACCGTGGCTAGTGCCAGAACGGCTGGTGTTGTTAGGGCGTTTTTTGAAAAATTCATGGCCTCACCGAGCCGTGAAACATGTTCGGTCTCGGCTCGGAGAGCCGAGCTACTATTCCACGATAACCGAACGGCTTCGTTCGACTAATCCTGAAGAATCTCGAACAGGGATTCGGATTTGAGAACTGCGCAGGTTTCGGGGAACGTATGAAACGTTCGGACTTGAACGTGCTTTCGAAACGCCTGAACGTTGATGTAGCTGATCGCGCCGAATGAGAGGCGACCGCTGGAGCCAAAACGGTGAACAAGTCCTTCGAACTCGATCTTTTCGTCGAGCTGTTGCTGAATCACGACAAACGTTTTTGGATTGACCGATTCCAACTCGACTTCGGAGCGGTATTTGATTCTCACACCGACAGTAGCCCGATCGTGACAAACGCCTTCGACGGGATGAGAGACAAGAATCTGATTGGCGGGCAATGGATGATGAGCTCCGGCGCTGACTTCCGTCAGCAGCAAATCATCATGGGCAAACGAAATGGAGTGACCATCGGTATTGATGTTGATTCGCAGCTCATACTGTTCACGCTGAATCGTTCGGCTGGCACAAACGTTGAAAAGCTCAGGGTGTATGTTCCTCGCGAACAAGTGAAAATTCAAATCCGTGATTTTCGGCCGCGTGGTTAACACTGAAACGCTTTCCAATACTTTGGTGTTAAATTGTTGTGAACTGGTCTTTGCCAAAGACTGTCTGACTCATGCTTCAATTGTAGAGTCACGACAAATGGACTTGGACTTCGATAGTATGAATTTCGACTCGAAACCTCAAAAAGGTAAACCAAAATTTTGACATAAAAAATTTGCTTTTAAGTTGACAAGTGACTTCCTTTTGGCCTTGCGAAAAGAAACAAAAAAAATCGAACTTTAAATTTTCATGTCAAACTTGCGTTAGCACGTCGTATGCCACATGCGTGCCGACGGCAATTCCAAAACCTCGGCATAAGAACAATGCGCAAAAGATAATACTGGCACCAAATCGAAACATAAAGCTGGACAGCTCGAACTGATTGCCAGCAGGATTAAAAACGCTGTAGTGCATAGAAGCGAAAATCAGACTTACGGCAATTACACCGGTCGAAACCGCGAGCTTTGGGGCGTCAAAGACTTTGTTTAACCAGTAGATGGCTGGTACTAGCAGAATGATTCGGAAGATAAGCTCCTCGTAAATCCCGCTACCGACATAACTGACTGCGTTGGCCCACCAACCGGTTGAAAGATCCAGACCTGCTTGTGCCGCCGGAGCGGCTCCGCCAAAGAGAAGGTTAAGCGAGTTGGCGGCGCAAAATAGGATCAAGCCCAGCCCGGCGGCTTCGCCCAACATTCCCAGCAAGACCATCGGGCGAATTCGCCAATGATCGTTGACTCGGTGATGCCAAGCCAAGATGACACCGACCGTAACCAGCGGCAACAAAACCAACTGGCCGAACCCAAGCTGAGCTAGGGGCTGGTGAAACCACTGGTCGATGCCACTGCGAAGTGCATTGGCCAAATAAGTCGCATCGTCACCCAGAAAAATCGAGCCGATCTCGTAGAACGCCAGTAGCGGCAGAACGAATGCCAGACAAACCAGTGGACGTTGCGTTTCGAAGTGATACTTTTTCGTCTCAAGCCCTGCCAGCTTTCGTTTGCGCCTCGCTTCTGTCTTGGACAATAGCACCTGCTCAATGGCTTGGGAAACGTCGGGCGTATTTGAGTTTGAGCCGAACTCGTTTGAATCCAAAGAAGCGGAAGTCTCTATCGCAGCTGATGATTCTGGCTCGGGCTTGTGCGTAGATTCGTTTTTGCGCGGATCGCTGGAAGCATCACGCATATTGCCACCTGGCCGTTGTTTCGGTCGAATTGACTGGCGCTTGGCGTGGGGGCGTTTCGCTTGTTTAATGGGGCGGTTCAGTTTGAATTCCATTTCTCGTACTGATTCCCGAGTCACTGCATTGATTCATCCAAAGGGGATGTGGCAAGGCAGATTTCGAGTCGTTTCGAGGAGGAATCGTAGCGGTTTTGCGTTGCCGCTCCAACGCTGAATTGGCAGTGCATTGGCGAACAAAACTGAGCTTGACTTGTTGAAGCGCGTAGGACGACCACTCGTTTAGTACGCCCAGCCTCGGGCCCCTCGGCTCACACCGGCGCCGACTAACGGACCTCTTGCAATGAAGCTTCGTTCAAATTGATTAAGCAAAACAGGATTGCCGAGACGGTCAACGTAACCGGGTTGAACGCGTGGGTCGCGTGAGCGGGCGACATGACAAGCGCCGCCACCAAAAGAAAACTGAATCCGATCAGCGACAGATAGGCCGGCCATTTGAGTTTCCAAAACCCAAGCACACAAAGTCCAAGAATGACTTCCGCAATTCCCGCAATCAATAACGTTGTTTCGGGCGCAAAGACCATGGGCCCCTTTTCGATCAACTCCAGTTCCGTCTGCGAACGAAAAATCAGTTTTGGAACCAAGCCGTGATACAGCCAGATAAATCCGATCGCCAGACGGGACAGAAAATAGGTTGTCGGTTTGAGTTTCATGCTGTCTGTTTCATATGATTTCAGTGTTCTAGGGCATTTTCAATATCGCTATTCGCTTTAGCGGAACGGCGCAAGCCGTCCGGTCGGGCTTCTGTCTTACGGTGGGGTAGGCTACCAGCCTTGTCATTTTTTCTCGATGCTGCTGACAGGCAAGATCCTGTCCCATCTAAAGCGGAAACAAACTTTTAAAGTGTTCCAGATCGGTGGTTCGTCAAACCTGATTTCAATAGTAACTGGATTCGCAAGACTTTAGGCCATCCAAATCGTCGCCAATCCGGCTAGCCCTTTGCTCAGTCCAATATGAAATTGTCCAATTAGTCATTGCAGGTTTGACACACTACGCCCAAACGATCTCTTGATACCCGAATTTTTTGAGAACTTCATTACATTGTGAAAATGGTTTGCTGCCAAAGAAGCCTCGGTGGGCCGAAAGCGGAGAGGGATGGGCCGAAGTGATCACGGCATGTCGTTCGATATCAATCAGCTTAGCCTTCTTTTCTGCCGACTTGCCCCAGAGAACAAATACCAACCGCTCCGAGCGAAGATTCAACCGAGCGATCACTTGATCGGTAAACGCTTCCCAACCTTGCTTGCGATGGGAGTTGGCCTCAGAGGAACGAACGGTCAGTACTGCATTGAGTAAAAACACGCCTTGCCGGGCCCAGGATGTTAGATCACCTGATTGCCCGACGATGGTATCTTCACCTAGATCTGAAGCAAGCTCTTTGAAGATGTTCTTGAGCGAAGGAGGAAGTTTTACCTTTCTTGACGCCCCTTCTGCTTCACCGCTGGCTTCACTACTGGCCTTCACCGAAAAACTCAGGCCGTGGGCCTGACCGGGACCGTGATACGGATCCTGACCAAGGATGACGACTTTCGTTTTGGCAAACGGCGTCAACCGAAACGCAGTGAACACATCCTCGGGTGGCGGAAATACAGTCTCAGCCGCTCGCTCGTTTTCGACGAACTTGCAAAGCGATTGAAACCCTGGCTGCGCGAAATGCGACTCCAACTCCGCCGTCCAATCGGATGACTGGGGCCAACCGGGAGGCAGAAAAGCTGCGCTCATACTGCCGGGACCGTCGACGTACTCGGGCGGAAATCGATCAACTGAACCTCGACGCTTCGATAGCCGCGAAACTCGTTGATCACCGGTCGAAACGCAAAATCAAATTCGGCGTTTTCTTTGCCAAGCTCCTCAGCCCACTCGCCTTTGCCAAACGCGACCCCGCGAATTTTGCTTCCGTGTTGCTCAAGTTGCAACGACAAATGGCGACCGTCGGATCCCATCGTTTTGGGAGGACTGGCAAGCCGAACCCCGGTCGCACAAAGTACCGGACGCGGATTCTTCTGGCCAAATGGCGCGAGTTTTTCGAGATCATTCATCATGTTCATCGTCAGGTGGCCAATCAAAGCTTCGGCGTCGATGTCGAGATCAGGAATCAGTTCTTCAACGCTAACCTGAGAGATGACTTGCTCACAAAAGTCCTCCCGAAACGCATCGATGTTCTTGGGCTCAATCGACAAACCTGCGGCGGCCTTATGTCCGCCAAACTTGATCAAGTGTTCGCTACAACCGGCGAGGGCCTCGTACAAATTGACACCACATGACGAACGGCAGGACCCGACACCAGGTCGATTCCCCAGTGGATCAGTTGAGATCATGATCGTGGGACGATGAAACTGTTCGGCGATTCGTCCGGCGGCGATTCCAATCACCCCCAGATGCCATCCCGGCTCGGTCAGCACTAGCGCCGCTTCGTTTTCGGGTTCGTGATTCTCTTTAATGAGCTTCTTGGCTGACTTGAGAATCTTTCGATCAAGCGTATCCCGATTTTTGTTGAGCTGATCGATGTACTCGGCAAGCGCTTGGGCTCGATCGTCCGATTCACACGTCAGCAGCTCGACGCCGAGCTGGGCCTGACCAAGACGACCAGCAGCATTGAGCCTCGGGCCGAGTGCGAAACCAATGTCTTCGGCGGCCAAGCGAGGTTTGTCGGCTACCTTGGCCATACCGATCAAATGAGTCAGCCCCGGATTGGCGTACTGCCGCATGCAATTCAAGCCGTGATGAACAATGACGCGGTTTTCATCAAGCAGCGGAACGACATCGCATACGGTACCGATCGCTGCCAGAGAAACGGCGGAGAATAAAAAGTCACGATACTTTGGTGGAAGTTTTGGCGAGCCGTGATCGATTTGGCAAAGCCCCCACGCGAGTTTGAAAGCCACTCCCGCACCGCACAAACCGGCAAATGGATATCCGTAGCCCGGCAGGGCAGGGTGGACGATCCCGTCGGCTGGCGGAAGCGTCGGTCCAGGATGGTGATGATCGGTAATTACGATCTGCATCCCTTTTGATTTGGCGAATTGGACTTCTTCGATGCTGGAGATGCCACAATCGACTGTGATAATCATCTCGGCGCCGCGCTGGTGGAGCTTTTCCAAGGACGCTTTGCTCAAACCGTAACCATCGTCGAGCCGGTTGGGCACAAAGTAGCTCACCTCGCCGCCGATGAGCTTGATGCAGCGATAGAGAATCGCGGTTGATGTCATCCCGTCGGCGTCGTAATCACCGTAAACGACAATCTTTTTTCGTTCGCTGATCGCGGAGTAGATCGTGGCGACGGCTTCTACCAGCCCTGGCAGTTCCTCAGGCGGACGGAGCCCGGTTGTCATTTTCATGTTGAAGAAGGAAGCGATTTGGTCTGGCGCCGTGATCCCGCGGAGCGCCAAAATCTGAGCGACGACGGGTGAGACGTTCGAGCTGCGCTCGATCTCCTGAACAAGCCGGGCGTCGTGGGCTCTCAGGGTCCATCTCAATCCCATGTTGCATCCTTGTGCTGCGAACCGATCCACATCGGGCTTTGTTCTGTTCCTTGGCGGCTTCTTCAGTCGTACAATCGTAAAAGAATTGGGAACGGCTCACAACCGACACGGCTTCAGGCAAACCGGCCTGGCAACACTAAAGAATACTAGAGGTCGGCGCAGCAAAAAAGCCGGACAATAGATCCGGCTTTGAATGCTCAATTTGTCTTGCTGGCTACTACTACTTCTTCTTCTCGACGTGAATGGTGTGCTTACGAACTCGGGGTGAATACTTCTTCAGCTTGAGTTTCTCACCACCAGTTTTGCGACGAAGCGTGTAGTTGTAATCGCCCGTTTCTTCACACACCAAGTGTACGATTTCGAGCTTCTTCTTCTTTTTTCCAGTCTTAGCCATCGGAAAATCTTCGAACCTTGATCAATTATCGGAACCAGTTAGTTCGCAAATTGTATCAAAAATCCTGTGTTTCGTAAGGCTAAATCATGTCATCTGGAGACGAAACCAAAAAATTAGGTTCTGGTTTTCGACTAGCTGGGTTCACGAACGGTTCCCGGTTTTGGCGCTTCTAGCAGGGCGTTACATCCAACCATTGCCGAGCTTTCGTCAACCGTATATTTCGAGATCGGGCTTGGTCGACCGTAATAGAAACCTTGACCAAGCTGAAATCCCATTTGAACCAGAATTTCATGACATTCTCGAGTTTCGACGCCCTCTGCAAGCGTCTGGATTCCAAGATTGTTGACCAAATTAGCAAACAAAGCCACCAGCTCCTGCCGTTTGGGGGGCGCGTGCTCGATGTTCTTTGTCAGCTTCATATCGAACTTGAGGAATTCAGGTCGGACTTCGCCAAGCTCAACAAGACGCGCCCGTCCAACACCAAAATCATCGAATGCAAGCTGAATGTTCAAGTCCTTAAGGACTGCACAAAGCTCTCGCATCATCGTCATATTGGTCGACGCACCTTCGTGAATTTCAAGCGTGATGGCCTGCTCAGGAGCGGCTTCGCGAACTTCACGAAGTGAATCATAAAACTCGGGACGATCTAGTTCCTTGGGATGTGTATTGACGAACAGGTTTGACTCGGATCCAAAAGCGGTGCCGATTTCAATTCCTCGCAACCGGAAGGCTTCGCTCAGCTGTGCTTCGAGTCCCAACTGCGAGGCAGCACTGAACATTTCATGAGGAGTCTGAAGTCCAAACAAACGACTACGACCCAGAACCTCATATCCAATCCGTGATTGGTCATCAAGTCGTACCAGCGGTTGGAAGTGTGGATACAACCCACCATCGCTGATCAAGCGTTCAAACTGGATCATCGCCAATGCTGAATCGCAAACGTCCTCGTGGATCGTGTGTGTATTGGTCTGTGCAATTTGGTTCTTCGATCCAACACGGAAAACTATCGATGCAAAGTGAATCAGATCGTTCTCTTTGATCGTGGTCTCACCTTCGACTTTAACTCCATTGACAAACGTACCGTTGGTGCTGCCCAGTTCTTGAAGAATCAACCCTGCCGGAGTCTCCTTGACGACCGCATGGTCTTTGGAAATACATCCGACCGGTAGAGGTAGAGAAGACTCTTCTCGGCGGCCAATGGTGAACGGGAATGTATGTAGGGGATACTGACGGTTCGAATCAGACTCATCGATCTGCCCAGACAAGAACCATTGTGTTTGGCTCTGATCCTGATGGTTTTCGACGTTAGGATTTGAAGTTGTTTCAGTCATGGGAGGAGGATCGTTGGTAACGATTTTCAATAGGTGTTGTTTTCTGCAGTTGCAGGAAGCGACGAAACTTTCGTCTGAGATTTTTAGCTCTCGGTTAAGGTCAACGCGGGCAAATTTGGGGTCAGCTTGGCTAAATCCGCAAGAATCGCCAAGTCCTTGGGTACGGTTAATCGGATTTAAATGATCACAAGGAACGTCCGGATCGCAATCCCGACGATGCCTGCCTGCGATAGCGAATATTCGGTTATCAGGGTGTTGAGATACTGATGATTGGCCAAATGGTCGATTGAAAGATTGATTGAATCTCCAAAAGCAGAACTTTTCTAACACTATGTCCACCACTACCCATTCCACTCTCAGCAGCGGCCTACTGGCTACGATTATGGCGGACGAATCTTTCCGTCCGTCGGAGCCAGCATCGCTTCAAGAAGCCGGGCTACCAGTTTCCCTGGTGGAATCCTTGATCATCAAGCGCCTGGCGGTGGTGGGAATGACAAGCGGAAGGCAGTTGGCAAACGACCTCTGTCTGCCATTTGCGGCTTTGGAAAAGACGTATCAACATTTGCGATCTCGGCAAATGATTGTCCACAGCGGCTCTGCGCCACTCAACGACTACAACTATGTTTTGACCGAAACTGGAGTCGATCGGGCAGCAGTTGCCAGACAAGCCTGCTCGTACGTCGGCCCGGCACCTGTTCCGCTGATGGACTACGTGCTCAGTGCTGAAGCCCAGACTATCCGAGCCGAGGCCCCCAAACGGGCCCAGCTTCGACACGCATTTCGCGACATTTCAATCAATGAGTCACTGTTTGAGAGTCTCGGGCCAGCAATTAACTCTGGGGCAGGGCTATTTCTTTACGGTGAACCAGGCAACGGAAAATCGACGATCGCCCAACGGATAACACAGTGCTTTGGCCATGAAATCTGGATTCCTCAAACGATCTTCGAAGACGGCCAGTTGATCAAGTTTTACGACGCGGCCTACCATCAGAAAGCTTCCGACGATTCGGATTCGCTCATTCACGAAGCCGCGTTTGACAAACGATGGGTCAAAATTCGCCGACCAACCGTTGTAGTTGGAGGTGAGTTGACGATGGACTCGCTTGAGATTCGCCACGATCCGATTTCCAACGTTAGCGAAGCTTCGCTGCAGATGAAAAGCAATTGTGGTTGCCTGCTGGTTGACGATTTTGGACGTCAGCGAATTGAACCAGGTGAGTTGCTCAATCGCTGGATCGTTCCTTTAGAAAGTCGAATTGATTTTTTGACACTTTCGTCCGGCAAAAAGATCCAAGTCCCATTCGAGCAGTTGATCATTTTCTCAACCAACCTTGAACCATCCGACTTGGTCGATGACGCGTTCCTCCGCAGAATCCCTTACAAGATCGAAATTGGTGATCCCAGCCCGAAGGAATTCCATGTCTTGTTTCAGATATATTGCGACAAGTTCAAGTGTGAATACAAACCGGAAGTGGTTGACTACCTGTTGAACACACACTTTCTCAGTACGGGTCGACGATTGAGGCGTTGCCACCCCCGAGACTTGCTCAGCCAAATTCGCAGCTTTTGTGTCTACAACGAACTGCCAATTGAACTGCGGCCAGAGTATTTCGATCGCGTGGTCAAGAGTTACTTTACAGACGTTTTGGACAGCAAGGACGGCAAGCCCAAAACGATGGCCAAAGGCGTCAGCTAAATCAATATCGGAATCGACCGATATTTTTAAGCTCGACCTCTCCCACACAAACCATTTTGAAAATCCCGTAGACAACTACGGAGGAACCGACTGTGCTCTCCGAACCCCTTTCAGCTGATAAACACATCCTGGGCTATACACTCAAGGAAAGAATTGGAGCGGGCGGATTCGGCGAGGTCTGGTCTGCGGTCGCACCTGGTGGACTACTCAAGGCCCTCAAGGTCGTTTACGGATTTCACGATGAGAAGCGCGCTCAAGCGGAAATGAAGGCGCTTGACCGAGTCAAGGAGCTGAGACATCCGTTCTTGTTGTCGCTTGAGCGAATCGAAATCCACGAAGGCCAGTTGATTGTGGTGACCGAACTGGCAGATAACAGCTTGGCTGATGTCTACAATGAATTCGCGGCAAGAGGCGAAGGAGGAATTCCTCGAGAAGACCTGGTCAAGTACATTCGATCGGCTGCCGATGCGCTGGACTATTTGAGCGACGAACATGGGCTTCAGCACCTCGATATTAAACCAGAGAACCTGTTGATGGTCAGTGGCCACGTCAAAGTGGCTGACTTTGGTTTGATCAAAGACTTGCAGGATGCCTCTCAATCGTTGATGTCAGGTATGACGCCGGCCTACGCCGCTCCAGAACTATTCGATGGCCGCCCCGGTCGCTTCAGCGATCAGTATTCGCTGGCGATTGTGTACCAGGAGATGTTGACCGGAGTTCGTCCGTTCCCGGGACTAACTCCTGCCCAGTTGGCGGCTCAACACATGCACGGCAAACCGAATCTGCGACCGTTGCCGCAAAGTGACCAACCGGTCATTTCAAAGGCCCTCTCCAAAGATCCTGTAGTTCGCTTTAAATCCTGCCGTGACATGGCAGAAGAACTGGGAAACAAAAAGCGAAAAGTTCGCAAAGCGATTCGAAGAACAACAGAGTCTCGAAGTGCAGCAGACACCGAATCGCCAACCATCGGACTCGATTCAACGAGAACAGGCGGGACGGCTTTGATCTCCGGAGGTTCCGGGTTGCCGTTCCAGGCTGCCGAACTGAAATCACTCGACCCTCCACAGTGCGACGGCGAACAAGCCAAACTCAGACCTGTTTTGATTGTAGGAGTGGGAGAAACCGGCAACACAGTTATCGAGAAACTGAAAACAAATCTTACCCTTCGACATGGTTCGATGGAATTTGCACCTGCCATCAGCTGGCTCTGTATCGATTCGGATCGACCAGCGCTTAACGAAATGCGCATGAACAGGTCTGAAGGCTCATTGCTGCCCAACGAAATTCTCGAAATCCCATTGCGGAAATCAGCGGACTACCGAAACAGCTCGGAGCAGCATCTGAGCTGGCTAAGCCGACGTTGGATCTATAATATCCCGCGCTCGCTGCAAACCGAGGGACTGCGACCGCTTGGACGCCTGGCATTTGCAGACCATTTCGAAGCCATCTGCGATCGGTTGCAGGAAGGAATCAAAAAAATCTCGATCGAAGAGAACTTGGCTAAAACCGCTGACTTTCTTGACTTGGATCCAGGTGAACTCTCTCCTCGCGTTTTCGTTGTCACCTCAATCAGTGGTGGTTTGGGCAGTGGAATGACGTTGGACCTGGCCTATACGATCAAACTGCTGATGCACGAGGCGGGACTTTCGACGGATCAAGTGGTAGGAGTACTGACGCATTCGACCTACCAGAGATCCAGAGACCCCGGACTCTCGGCGGCCAATGCGTTCGCCTTTCTCACCGAGATGCGGCACTTTGTTGAACACGGATTCCCTGGCGACAACACGATAGGGTTACCAGAGCTGGATGAAGGCGCCCCGTTTGACTACACCTACTTCAATGACCTTGGGGACGACCTGAGCCAATCCGATTTTGACTCTCAACTCGAAAAAATCGCTGAGTACATCTACCTCTCTACGACAACCAAATGTTCGGAGTTCTTTGATGCTTGTCGATCATTTGAGTCCGAGATCGAGCACTTGTCACTGCGAACCTTCGGACTCGGCGTCAGCAACCAGACCGCAGGTGAAAAACTCACCAATGAAGTCGGACGAGGGCTGTTAAGACTTTGGACCCAAGGGGATCCCGGAGTTGAATTTGATGCCTACGCAAAGGTTGAACAAATATTCGGCTCTGCTGGCCTGATGCATGATGACGCAGTCGCTCGGGTCAAGAGCATAGCGATTTCGACACTCGATGGGGCCTTTGCCCCAATAATTGACGGAGCACGGGAGATCGCCTCCAGCCTCAATCCTCATTGTCGTGAAGAGCTTCAAGACTACCTTGATGGAGCGTTCGGATGTAGCGCCTCGCGCCGGACGTCAAATGACGCCGATCCGGAAATATGCCTGGAGATGGAAGACCTCATTGGAAGTCTCGGGTTGGAATCTGGTGATCAGGTATCCACGGCGATTCTCGGACTCATTGATGGCAACGAAATGAGACTGCACGATGCCAGAATGACTTGTGAAATTGCGATCAAAAAAATCGCTGCGCTCGGCCAACAACTGGCTCACAACGCTGGTGAGGTTGAGAAGGCGACTCTCAATCATCTTGCCGAGATACAAAATCTCAATGCCGACGAGTCTGGCTCTGAATTGCTTGAAGCATCGTTGGCGGAGTACTGTAACTCACGGCTGACCGAATTCATCATGCGCTACGTGAAATCTACTTATCAGATGGTCAGTCAAGCGCTCGACTCGGTTCGGTTGATGCTCGAAAAGTATGGAACCCAGCTACGCGCCGTCGAAAGTGATTTTGCTGCTAACGACGAACTGGAGATTCTCAGCGACGAGACGACCGTGGACTCTCTCCTCAATGACAGTATCGCGGACGAACTCCAACAACATATCGCACAAACGGAGTTACAAGTTTACGAATCTTTTGCAAAGGAAAATGGCGGCTTCCGTCAGATGCTTGAATCTCCATCGGTGCGGCACGATCGCCTAGTGAAGGAAGTCCGCGACTCGACTCAAAAAGTTCTCAGTAACGCGTTCCGTAAAGTCTCATTGGAGTCGGTAATCACTCAACACAATATCGGCCCCGAACAACTCGTCAAATGGCTCAACAACAAGATTGTCGATGCACAGCCGAAACTTGATTCGTGCGGAGGTAGTTCAAGACTGTTGATCGGATTGCCATCGCTCTCGGAGGGATCATTGCTGCCAGAGATGTTGGATAAGCAGTTCCAATTAAAGGGTTGTGACCTAAAGGGAACTGCCGGCAACTTTGTGTTGTGTTTTGAAGTCGAAGACGTTTCGTTTGCTAACGTTGCGTTTCGGCTTCTTGAGGCTAGGCCCGATGCGATCGAACTGGTCAAGCGTATCCAAACGCGAAAAGACATCGAGTGGACAACGCTCGACGATCTGCTTTAGGTCGACGATCTGCTGAACAGCCAGAGTGATGAACCGTTGGAGTGATTTGGAAGTTAGTCTCCCAACACGTACGCGAAGATCAGCGGCGCGACGATCGAAGCGTCAGAGTTGATCATAAACCTTGGCGTGTCTGCCGAAATCTTGCACCAAGTGATCTTTTCGTTGGGCACCGCCCCGGAATAAGAACCGTAAGACGTCGTCGAGTCTGAGATCTGCGCAAAGTAGCCCCAGAGCCGGATGTTCTTCTTCAAGTCCTGAATGATCGTGGGGACCGCGCAAATCGCAAAATCACCAGCGATACCACCGGCAATCTGGAAGAATCCGATCGAAGCATTCGCCTCATTTTCCAGATACCAGCTAACCAAGTGTTCCATCTGCTGGGTTCCGCTTTTGACCGCCGCGTGTGAGCTGATCTTCTGCTCGATCACTCTGGCAGCAAAGATATTGCCCAGCGTCGAGTCTTCCCAACCGGGGCTGTAAACCGGAATTCCTTTTTCATAAGCCGCCAACATCCAGGAGTCTTCTGGCGGAATCTGAAAATGAGGCTCCAACACCTTGGTTTCGAACAACTCGTAAAAGACTTCGAAGGGAAACATCGAGTCTCCCGAATCGGCCAGTCGCGAGCAGACGTTCATGAAGTTGTCTTCGATGTGACGCATCACCGATTCAGGAATGCAGGTATCGGTTACTCGATTGAAACCTTGATCCAGCAGTTCGGTTTCAGCTTCTGGTGACAAATCGCGATAGTTTGAGACAATGTGATAGTCGTTGTGTGCAACGAGGTTGAAGATGTCTTCTTCAAGGTTGGCCCCCGTACAGGAAATCGCATGCACCTTGTCTTGGCGGATCATTCTGGCAAGTGAAATGCCCAACTCTGCCGTACTCATGGCGCCACCAAGACTGACCAGCATTTTACCGCCGTCTGCCAAATGTTGCCGGTAAGCCTTCGCTGCGTCGAGCGTTTCTCGCGCGTTGAAATGCAGGAAATTTTGCTCCAGAAAACTGGAAATCGGTGAGTCAGCCATACGCCTATCGCCCGCTAGTTGAGGCAAAAAAGAAACGTCAATTGTTGCTTGGGTTCAACAGGTTCCAAAAAAGCAACGTGCGAAGTCCGAGGATTTTACAAGAACCCTGCGGTTTCAACAACTTGTTGGGGTTAGGCACAGTTGGAACCCCATTTGCATTTGTGGTCGGTATCAAATCAACTTGGAACCTCCGTCACAAAAGAAATATCAATGCACGCCAACCAACTTGCAGAACTAGGTAGCTGGGTCGCCACAAACGCTGGGTCACTTATCTACGGTGAGAACGGACAGCCCGCGCTTGTCTCAACCGGCTACTGGACATCGTCAAGAATACGCCTAAACCGCTGGACGACGGCATTGAAAATGTTCGAGCAGGACTTCACAGACTCCACACCAAGTCACGATCCGTGGCCAGCGTTATCGATTGTTGTGCAAGAGATTCTGATGTCCGAACTCCTGACTCGAGTCTGGGCAGCGGTTGTATCGTCACACGACTGGTACCGACAATCCGACGAAATGCATGGACTGGCTCACTCGGTACACGTTGGTCACATTGAAGCCAAAAATCGTGCGTTTCGCGTCATGCTGGAAGGCCGCGAGTTGAACGAAGAGATGTTTGATCAGATGAATGCTCTCCGAAGACGGATTGAACGTTGGACTGATCTTTTTCTTGGCCAGTTGCCCAGCGCCTCGGAATCTGCAAAGTTCGCATTTGATCGCAGCCGAGTTGCAGACTTTAACGAAGAACAAAATGAGTCGTTTGGCCCGGATCACACCATTCGCCTGAAAGTTCTGGCAGCCTCGTTTTCTTCAGACCTTCTCAGAAGCAACATTGACTTTGCAGCAAACCCGGATCTCAATCGAGAGATTGCCGCTGGAATTCTTGGCTGCTTTCCATCAGACCGATTCGATTCGTTTGGGCTTCCAAAATCAGTGCGAACGATCTGGCTCGAGAAATCACAAACCGACACCCAATTGCTGATCGATCGTTTGGTTGAGTTTGAGAACCAAGCCGAAACTCGTCCGACCGAGAAAGTGCCTCACATTTGGAGTCGCAACTAATCGCGTTTGGAGGCGAGGCTATTGGATACGTGACCAATCCTTCTCAAGAATCTCGTCGGTGTCTTTAGCCTCGACAGGTTTAGAGTATAGAAAACCCTGAAAGTAGTCGCACTGCAAGCCTTGCAGATAAGCCGCCTGAGCTGAGGTTTCGATGCCTTCTGCGATTACTTTGAGCCCGAGGTTTTGAGCCAATCCAATAATTGACCGAACGATCGCCTGGTGCTTTTTAGATTCGGATAAATTCGCCACGAACGAGCGATCAATCTTGAGCACTTTGAGCGGCATCTGGTGCAGGTACGAAAGCGACGAGTATCCTGTTCCGAAATCATCGATGCTTGTCGTCACCCCCATCGACTCGAGCCTCTCAAGCAACTCAATCATCTCGTCTGGCTTCTGCATCAGCAAGCTTTCGGTGACTTCGAGTTTGAGCTGACTTGCCGCGATTCCTGAACCGGCAAGTGCCGTTTGCACGTGCTCAAGAAAATCTGAACCGCTGAATTGTCTCATCGAGACGTTAACGCTGATTTGAATCTCCCGGTCTGACTTCTGATTCCAAATGGTGGCCTGTTTACAAGCCTGTTGAAGTACCCAATTGCCGATCTCGACAATCATCCCGTTGGACTCCGCGATCGGAATGAAGTCGTTGGGTGAAATGTTTCCGTGAACAGGATGATGCCAGCGAATCAACGCTTCGAAACCAGCCGTTTGCATCGTGCTGGAATCGATAATCGGCTGGTAAGCCAACGACAATTCGTCCCGTCGAATCGCATCCTTTAGTTCGCTGGCAATTTCCAGTCGCGCGGCCGACTCTTGTTGCATCCGATCTTCAAAGGCGCTGATACAATTTTCAGAGAACTGCTTGCCATGGTACATCGCCGTGTCAGCTTGACGCATAATTTCGTCCACCGAAGCGTTTTTCTGTGAAACGACCACGACTCCGATGCTGACCCTTGCCAGAATTTCGCGACCGTTTATCGAAAACGGCGCCTTGATTCGCTCCTGAATTCGCTCGGCGACTTTCATCGCTTCGCCAATTTTGTTGATGCCTTCGATCAAGATGCCGAATTCGTCTCCGCCTAACCGTGACAAAACGGCTTCTGATTGACGTAGGCAGGAATCCAGTCGAGCTGATATCTGAATCAGGAATTCGTCACCGACATCATGGCCCATTGAATCATTGATGAGCTTGAAATCGTTGACGTCGATGTAAAATACCGCGAAGCGTCGCGTTCCATTTCGTTTGTATTGTTCAACACAACGTTCCACGCGGTCGTGAAACAAAGTTCGATTAGGCAGCCGCGTCAGCGCGTCGGCGACTTTTCCTTCGGTAATGTCCGTCAGTGAACCAGCGATCCGCGTGGGTACTCCGTCCCCGTCGCGAACTGCCAGTCCACGGCAAAGCATCCAACGAAAACCGCCCGAGTGATCGGGCATTCGCAATTCGGTTTCAAAGTGGCTGCTTTCGCCGCACAAGTGGGCTTCGAGGTCCGAAAGAACTCGGTCGCGATCTTCGTGAAACACCAGCTCCAACCACGACGTGCCGTGAGCAACCCAATTTGGATCCTCAATTCCGACCATGGCGATCCAGCGAGGGGAAAGATATATTTCACCAGTATCAAGATTCCAATCCCAGATGCCATCTCGCGTTCCTTGCGAGGCCAGAGCATATCGTTGCTCGCTTTCACGAAGCGCCTCCAACGCACGCATCAGCTTGAACTGGGCTTCGATTCGAGCGATCAAGCTCGCTTGTTGGATCGGTTTGGCAAGATAATCGCTTGCACCGGCATCAAAACAACCGACGACTTGCGCTTCTTCTAAACTAGATGTCATCATAATGATGGGTAGGTCAGTACTGCCGTGCATCTGTCGCATCATCCGCAAGGTAGAGAGGCCGTCCATCACCGGCATTGAAATGTCCATCAACACCAAATCGGGTTTGTTCGAATTCATCGAAGTCAGTGCTTCCTGACCATTTTCGGCAGTCAGAATTTCGTATCCGGCGATCTCAAGGTGATGGGCAAGTAGCTTCCGCGTCACCATTTCGTCATCAACCACCAGAATCTTACCTGCAGATACTGCTGGCGAACCGGAAACAGTTGGCATCTGCTTTGGCGCGTCACGCTCTAGAGAGACAGCGGGAAAAACCAGCTGTTCCGATGAAGGCAAATTCGATTGTGGGCTATTGCGGATCATTTGATATTCTTAAGCCAACAATTCCCCAAGTTCACGAAGCGTCGCCTCGATGCGCTCTTCCAATTCCGTCAACGTTTTTGGAATCAACTCCTGCTGATTGGCGTTCGCATAGTTCTCAAGCTTTTCAGCCGAGTCACAGATTGCAAGCAAAGAGGTATCACTGGCAGCGCCTTTTAGTTGATGTGCGATCGAACGCACTCGTGGAACATCGTTTTTCAGATTGGCTTGACGCAGTTCAACAATTCGCTCCGGCAACGTGTCTTTCATGATCGAAAGCAGCTGAAACTGAAGCTCTCGATTGCCGTTGCAACGCTGATCCATCGATACTTGATCAAAGTAAGTGTCGCTGCCACTCACGCCCAAACTCGAAACTGAATTCGCATCGGCAGATGGAACTGATTGCTGGATTGCAGGCTCGGCGGCACGCAAAGCCGTCTCCGGGGACGGAGCTTCAGTTGGGTGCTTGTCTCCATGTCGGCGCTGCGGATGGACAGCAGACTTCGGCGGTTGAGCTTGAATAACGCGTGATCGAGTTGGCACCAACGCTGGACCAATTGGTTCACCCACGAATTCCATCGTCGCTGCCTGCAAACGCTCCATTGTGATCGGCTTGCAAAGGTAGTCGTTCATTCCCGCGTCCAAACAACGCTGCTTGAATCCGGCAATCACATTTGCGGTCAGGGCAACGATCGGTGTGCTGCGAAAGTCTGGATCGTTGGCCTGTTGCTCGAGCTCCCATTGGCGAATCTTCTTACTGGCGGTTAAGCCATCAAGGATTGGCATGTGGCCATCCATCAAGACCATTCGATAGCTTCCAGTCTGAATCCTCTCCAATGCGGCTTGCCCGTTGGCAACAACCTCCGTCGTGTAACCGAGGCTCGAAAGCATTTGCTGAACGACAATTTGGTTGATCTGGTTGTCTTCAGCAATCAGGATATCGGCCGTAAACGATGGATCTAGTTCGATTGCCGAGGCGACTTCATTGATCTCGTCAAGGGAAAATACCTTGCCCTTTATGTTACTTCGCACCGGAGGAGCAGTGTCAAGAGGAGCAGTATCTAGCGGCGCAACTTCAATGTTGGCTGCCGGTGCTGGGCGGCTTTGTCGATTCTGGCAGACAACTGAAACAATTGAATCGAACAGTCGACTTTGTCTCGCTGGCTTTGTCATTGCCACTTGAATTCCTGCTTCTCGGAGTTCATCGCGGGTCATCAGATCATGATTGCTCGAAAGCATGATGATCGGAACGCTGGACAGCTCAGGATGGTCTTTCAGTTGCATCGCAACATCGCGACCGTCCATCACCGGCATGCAGAAATCAAGAATGATCAAGTCAAAGGGACGCTCGAGGCGTTGAGCGACCAGCAACTTTTGGACAACAGCACTCGATTGTCGACAAACCGTTGACCTCATACCCCAACTCGCCAGCTGATTCTCAAGAATTTCGCAGTTGGTAGCGTTATCATCAACAATCAAAACGTTGCAATTGGACAAGCCCTCCAGGACTTTCTCCAGATCCTGCTCTTCGGGAACTTCGTTTTCTATGACGACCATGGGAATTTCAAACCAGAAATTGGACCCCTCTCCAGGTAAGCTATCTACTTTTAGCTTGCCGCCCATAAGCTGAACCAGATTACTGACGATCGTCAGTCCCAATCCGCTTCCACCGTACTTTCGAGTCGTCGACGGATCGGCTTGGACGAAGGACTCAAACAAACTTTCCTTGGCGTCGTCTTGGATCCCGATCCCGGTGTCTTGAACACTAAAGTGAATCACGCTTCCTCGTCGCGAAACACACAAGTTAATCTCACCCGTTTCGGTAAACTTAATGGCATTGCCCATTAGATTGATAATCGACTGCCGCAAACGCTCTGGATCACCGTTGACCAGAAACGGCAAATCGGGGGCCAAACGGCAATTCATTTCCAGACCTTTGGTGTGAGCGCGGATGGCAAACTGCTCTGCCGTCGACTCCATCAATTCCCGCAAATCGAATTCGACTTGTTCGAGCTCCAGTCGACCTGCTTCAATTTTTGAAAAGTCCAAGATGTCATTGATCAACGATAACAGCGTGTCTGCACTTGAGCGCGCAACGCTGATATAGTTTTCTTCTTTGGAATCCTGCTCGCTGGTTGCCAGTAAATCCAGCATTCCAATTACGCCGTTGAGTGGGGTACGAATCTCATGGCTCATATTGGCCAGAAATTCACCTTTGGCGATGCTCTTGGCTTCTGCTACTTCGACTTCGGCCATCATGGACTGCTTGCGTTGGGTAACATCGTGAACCGTACCCAGCCAAACAACCAACCGGCCGTTCTCATCGCGAATCGGAACGATGCTTTCCAACAACCAACGTCGTTCGCCAGCGGGGTCAACAAATTCAGTCTCCAGATCTTTAACGGCTTCGCCGCGTTCAAAGTGGCCTGCAACTGATTGAGCCTGCTCGCCGTGCCAGGGAATCAGGAATTCCTGTTCCTGATCGATCAAAGCCGAAGACGAAGCGTACCCAAAGATCTGCAACAGCGTAGGATTGGCGGATTGGAATCGCCCGTTTTCGTCCAACTGATAAATACCAACACCGGCGTGTTTAAGCACCGACTGCAGGCGAAGTTTCTCGCCTTGCAAGATCTGGTTTGTAGTTTGATGCCCCAGAACTTCTTCGTCAACACGTGCGATTACGGCGTTGTACTCTGACGCGATCTGGCCAACTTCAGTGTCGGTATCAGTTTCGATTCGCGTTGAAAAGTTGCCGGTATGACGATGTTGATTCATCGCACCGAGCAAATCGGTAACCTCGTTGGTCGCACCATGCTCTACAACATTGAGCCCGATCTTCTCTTCACCAGCTTTAACCCGTAGTCGAGTAAAGAGACTAAGAATTTTGAGGGCGCCGTAAACGGTAGTAAAGCTAAATCCACACGCCGCCGCCGCACCAGTTACCTGGACTCCTATTTGTATCAAACGACTTCCTGCCGGTAGCATTTCGGTCGGGGCAAAGAAAGCGAACACTAAGGTGCCCCAAAGGCCAGCGGCTCCATGAACAGCAAATGCACCAACCGCATCGTCGACACCACATTTTCGAACCACTTCGATCGCCCACAGCGCCAGAATTCCACCGATCGCTCCGGCAAAAACTGCCGCCAATGGAGAGATTGCGAAACAGGCCCCAGTTACCGAAACTAGCCCCGCCAGGGCACCGCTGATTAAGTCGACGACATCTGTTTTACGAGTCCGGATCCATGACCAGAAAGACGCGGCAATCAAACCAGCAACTGCACCGAGGTTGGTGTTGAGCAGGACGATCGAGACATTTTCGTCGGCAGAAAGTCCGCTTCCTCCGTTGAAACCCCACCAGCCGAACCACAAAAGAAAGCAACCCATGATGGCCAGCGTCAGACTATGCCCACCTGTGAGTTTGCCACGTCGGTAGTTCCTTCGAGGGCCAATCGCAATCGCCGCCGCCAGCGCCGCGAATCCACCACACAGGTGGACTACAGCAGTTCCAGCCCAGTCGACAAAGCCAAGTCGCGCCAGCCACCCGCTACCTGTGTTTTCAAGCGTTCCACCCCAGCACCAATGTCCGATCAGCGGATACACGAATCCGCTCAGAACAAACACGATTACGAGGTAAGTTATCAACCGGGTTCGCTCGGCGATTGCACCACTGACAATCGTTGCAGCGGTACCACAGAAAACCATTTGAAACAGAAAGAAAGCACACAATTCGTTGCTTGACCAGAATTCGAAATGCGAACCGAACAAACCGTAGTTGGTTACACCGAACATGATCGAGAAACCGAAAGCCGCAAACACCAACATCGAAATTCCGAAATCCAAAAGATTTTTCACGGCGACGTTGATGCTGTTCTTAGCGCGAATCATGCCGCTTTCGAGCAAACAAAATCCGGCTTGCATCAGAAACACCAGCGCCGCGCAGATGAGGACGAATCCAACGTCCATGTTTTCGGGGGTTGCAGGGGACATGACGGTTGTAGTGATCAAGGAATGTTTACGGAATCTTTATCCTTTAAACATTGCTTACGAAACCACGTTCCGTTTATGTCTGAGAAGTATTCTCGGCATTAGTGCCGAAACTAAAACGTAGAATCGAAACTGCCATCACGATCCATCTAACCATGCAGCCAAACGCTTCAATTGCGTTCTACGATTTCGATCTGGCTTTTCGTCGCAATGGCGTGAATACATGTTGGGCCATGTAGGCGGCTTCGGCGACGAATTGATCGATCCGGTTGCGAAATATTGCAAACGCGCCGATCGCCGGAATGGCCACGATCAAACCGCCTACCGTTGTCACGAGAGCCTGGTAGATTCCCTCGGCCAACTGAGGGGCACTTGCAGTCCCTTGCGTAGCAGCGACGCTTTGAAACGCGATGATCATTCCAATGACGGTCCCGAGCAGTCCAACCATTGGGGCAATGTTGCCGATCACGGAAAGGTACTCGATCTTTCGGAACAACCTCGCCGATTGCTCCGCCAACGCGTCCTCGATTGACTTCTCGACAGCATTCCAACCAAAATCCAACTCCGATATTCCGTGCATCAGAACAAACGAAAGGAAACTCGGTTGGGAATTGCAGGCCTCCTGGGCTCCCTTGACGTCGCCGCTCATCAGGCAAGTCCGAACTTTGTCGCTGAGCCCTTCAGGCATCAAGTCCTTTCTACGAATCGTCATCAAGTGATCGAAGATCAAATAAGCCGCCGTAAAAGAAAGCAACAGCAGGATCAAAATCATGATCATGCCAACGATCCCACCCGAAAACAGGATCGATAGGAATCCGCCAGACGCGGCTGGACCATCTCCGTCTTGAGCCAAACAGACCGAGGGGTTCAGGCTCAGGATCGAGAAGATGATCGACATCCCAAGTAGACGGATTCGATTTTGCAAATTTGATAGACTTCTTGTCATGCTAATTCCGCTGGGCTTGCTTCCATTGAAGCGCTTCGACATTCGGAGTTACGTTAGTAAGGTGCATTGCTTCAATGAACGGAATTGATTCACGCCAACTTAGTTGAAGTCTATGCAAAACTATTCTTCGCATCTAGAAGAAATCTCGGTCACGATGCGTGCCGCAAAATGCTGGTTACTGTCTAGTTTGTTGCGCCCAAATTGTTTCGGGATACTTTGTCACCAGTTCGTTCGTGATCTCTTTGGCTTGTTTCGTCTTTCCATTATTGTGCAGCAAACTGGCACAACGATACAACGCCGCCGCCCCCAAGAAACGTTGCTCCGGAAAAAGAATCGGGATTCGCATCAGGTTAATCATCGCTTGATCCGTTTTCTGGCATTTCGACTGCGCGTCGGCGAGAACGAAATATGGTCCGGCCCGAAGTTGGCGCGGCATTTTTTCAACCAACTTTTCCCAGACTTCGGTTTGTTTGGCGCTTACATTGGTCCGGGTTCGCCAAAGCTGTGCAATGGCAACATTTCGCACGCCTGGGTCAATATCACGACTTAGTTGTTCGAGCAACCTGATGCCCTGGGCCCGTTTGGGGCCAGCCAACAACCAACTTCCCCCAATCAGCTGCACGATCGGCTGGCGAATTTCCACCCACTTTTCGGCTTGTTGCACCAACGCGTTTCCTGACCCAGACCAGGGCAGGGGGGCTAGGTGCAGAAAACGTGTCTGCGGATCCTCAGCCACAATTTCCAAGAACTGCTTGACTGCATCCTCCGGCTGATCGACGGCCAGATGAGCCTCAACCAGATGCGAACGAACAATCCGTTTCGCCCACGGCCGCGTTTCTTTCTCGACAACATAGTTGAGCTGCTGGATCGCAAGCTTCGCTCGACCTTGTCGCAGTTCATCTAGACCGGCTTGATAAGCATCATCCCAAACCGTTTGTACTGCGACGATGTCCGCATTGTCGATCTCCCGCTCGCGACCGGTCGATTCAAGCGTCAGTGAAATCCCGCGCCAATCAATGATTTTCCCCTGACGATTGACGATCTTCTCGGATCCAGGCTTGCGGGTGACGACGATGTCGAGAGTCTCTTGGGCAAATGCGTTGGAAACCTGCAACGTAATCAGACAAACAATCACAAAGCCAAAGAGCCGAGCGAGAGAAGAAATTCGGAGATTTGAAGCCAAGTTAAAACTCACGCGGTGAAGAATATCCCTTGCCGATGATGCTGCTAGCCGTGCCGGCATTCTAAGCCGACGGCGACCATTGCGCTAGAGCGTTTGAGAACATTTTCTGGCCAAGCCGCACAAACTCCATCGCCGGCCCAGCGATTGACACGTTAGGTCAACCGGTGGGATTCTATCAACGGGGTTTCTTATTGGTTTCGAAACCAAAGTGTTGGGACAGGATTAGCATGGTTAAAAAGATGCAGGAAGCAGTCGTATACAAATCATGTCCATCATGTAAATCCTGTCCAAAACAAACCTGCCTTGCCAATCAAACGTTCGCCTGAATGCTGTCAGTTTTCGCTGACGGCCAGTCGATAACCAAGTTTCCACCAGCAAAACCTGTTTTTGACTGAGCCCTCAAACTTTTTCGAAAGTTCTTTTCGTTGCGTGACCAACTGTGTCACTCGTCCGCCCAATAGTACTTCCAGACCAACTCACTTGAGCAAAGGAAGTACAAATGATCAAGCCACTCAACTGCCCGCAACTCTCCAGTACTAAACAGCGAACCGGACTTCAGAGCGTCAGTGATCTAATCCCAAGACTGATTCGTCAGTACGAGCTACAAGCCGAATTGATGAAGCGCCGAGCTGAGCAGGCACGTCCAGCAGTCGCGGGGGGAGCACATGCAACAAGCTGCCCAACCCAAGCGACATTCGGCTGGGATGATTAGGGGAGTATCTCTAAACCACGGCCATGGAGGGCCATTTTTTGACTTCGAACTGTGGCTCCAGCAGCTTCAGGCATCCAAAAACTTCATCAACTCCCAGTTGAACTGAACATGGTTCTCCAGCGGAGCCATGTGACCGGCATTCTCGATCTGGATAAACCGTGATCCGGAAACCAAATCGGCGTTGCCCTTCATTTCCTCAGGCGTCGTGATCTCATCGAACTCTCCCACCACAAACAATGTTGGAATCTCGATCTCGGATAACCACGGGGTTGCGTCTGGTCTCTCTGCCATCGCCAACTGTCCTGTGGCAATCGACGCTGGATCGGTCTGAGCAATAATGCGATGAACCTCGCCAACGATAGTTTGCTTTGACGCCGAGTCGGAATCATGAAAGAGTTTTTGCACCATCGAATCGGCAACGGGATTTGCGCCAGTCTTCATGACGCTTTGCGCAGAAATATTGCGGGCCCGTTTCACCTGCTCCGTATCGCCAGCGGCACGGGTGTCACAAGCGATCAAGTGAGAAAGCCGGTCCCGATGGTGCTTCCAGAATTGCCAGCCGACGTAACCGCCCATCGAAAGCCCACAATAAGCAACTGGCTCCGTGACACCCATAGCGTCCAGCAGTCCCGCAAGCGTATCGGCCAACCCGCGCATCGAGATTGGAGTTTGGCTGGCAGGACTCGCCCCAAACCCCGGCAGATCGGCAGCGACAATACGAAAGCGATTTGCAAGCCCATCGATTTGATACTTCCACATTGCATGGCTTAGTGGAAAACCATGGCCCAGTAATATCACCGGTCCGGTTCCAACGTCGACCACATTGAGACGTTTGGTACCGACGGGAATCTGTTTCGGTTCCATCCTTCAAGATCCAAGTTCAGTTGAAATTTTCCAAATCCAGTTGATTGTCAAAATGACCACCACTCCAATTGGCGCCATGTAGGCCCAGGCCGTAACCAGCGGTTGCCTGCGAGCAGTCAGCCGCCAAATCTGAAACGTATGCCAGGGAATTTGCACTGCTACAAAGAAGTACACGATGAAACTGGCCGGGTTGAAATTCCACGCCCGGGAGAACTGAGCCGAGCTGATCGAAATGAACGCTCTGGTCATTCCACAGCCCGGACAGTCGATTCCAAAGAGCCGCTGAGCCGAACAGGTCTCCGGCATTGCACTAGCAAACCCTGGCAGGAAGACCGATTTCTCGCCTTCGCTTCGCATCAAAAACGAAAGCAAAATTATGATCGCGGCCATCAAGAGAAAGAGCCAATGCAACGTCAGCTCACTGCGAACGTAGTCTGGATTCAATTCGAAACCGGATTCTTCAGCGCTAACGGAAGCAGATTGAATTGTTGGATCGGTACTCAACTTACTGGAACTTCCAATTGTTCGTCTTGTCGTTGACATATTGTAGACGAAACGCGCCCATGCTCACCTCATTCCTCCGACCTCCGACCTCACTCAATCTCGCCAAAATCGTGGCGCAAAGAGAACCAGAATTGGGAATATCTCCAATCGACCAAGCATCATCAGCCAGATGAACAACGACTTGGATAAGAAGCTGAAATTCGAATAGTTTTCCGTCGCACCGACGACGCCCAGTCCTGGCCCAACATTGTTAAGCGTCGCGGCCACCGCGCTGGCGGAATCGATCATCTTGTTGACCGGATCCACTCCCCACGTCGAGTTTGGCTCGATCATCATCACGACCAAAAACCCGAACACAAACAACACCGCGATGAGCCCAAAATAGACAAGGATCAAATGACGCAGCGATTGATCCTCGGCGGTCTTGCCACCAATTTTGAGCAATTGCACCTGCTTGGGTTGGTAGGCGTGGGTGATTTCCATGCTGAGAATTTTGGCAAACAAAACGTGACGGATGACCTTCACGCTTCCTGCGGCGCTTCCGGCACAACCACCGATAAACATCAAAATCAATAAGGCGGTACGGCTGAAATTGTTCCACTGATCAAAATCAGCAGTTGCGTAACCCGTCGTCGTTGTAACCGCAACGACTTGGAACATACCGTTGCGAAAGCTCTTTTCGGGCGTTGAAAAATCTTCTTCACCGTTGCCAATCCCCAAAATGATGATTATTGCCGTTACACCAAGGATCACCCAGATGTAAGTTCGAAACTCAATGTCCCTGAGTAGCGCAAGCGGATTTCCAGCGATCACAAGATACAACAACGCGAAATTCGTGCCGCCAAGCACCATGAACAGGATGACCACGTACTCGATTGCTTTGCCGTTAACGCCGCCTTCAACAAAATGCCCTAGACTCGAGTTGTAGGTACTGAACCCACCGGTAGCGACGGTCGCAAACGCATGGCAGACCGAATCGAAAATCGACATCCCGAGAAACATCAGGATCACCGCCAACACGAAATTGAGCCCGACGTACATCGCCGCAAAAAGCCAAGCCGTATGTTGCATCCGAGCGTTCGAATTGTCTTGGGTTGGCCCGGGCATTTCGTGGCGCATCAACGCTTTGCCCGCTGAGCCTTGTCCCAGCAACACAACGAACAAAACAATAATGCCCAAGCCACCGAGAAACTGGGTGCTGTGACGCCAGAACAAAATGCAATGCGGAATCAGAAACGGATCTTCCAAATCACAAATGACCGTTGCACCGGTGGTGCTAAATCCGGACTGCGATTCAAACATCGAATCGATCAGCCCCATTCGAACGTAGTTCATCCGGTAGTTCGACGAACGATCGGCCGGCGCATAAGGATCCTCGCCGGGCTCGGAAAGCCGCTTGGCCCAGGGTTGGCGCTGATTCAATTCACGGAAAACCTCCGGTGCATCCGTTAGCCCGGTTGCGGCGGTCAACTCGCGCTGCGACAACCCGAGTGCGTTGGAGCTTGCGATCGCATTAAGGACAGCCAACTCGGAGGCGCTGACCGGATCGGCAGCTTGCCAGCTTTTCCAAATCTTTAATCGCGGCGCTGAAACCAGAATCGTATCGGCTTCTTCGAAAACTCGAATCGACGGACCGCGACAGGTTCCACTGAGAACGTAGGGTAGGGCACCCAGTACGGTCGCCAACACCCAGCTAAGCCCCACCACGGCCATCGCTTCTTTGCGGTAGATCTTCGTGTCGGCATCCCGACCGTACCAATACATCCCGCCGCCGATCAACCAGCAAATTAACGCGCTGTAAATCAACCCCCAAACCCCGTTGGCTTCGGGACGGTCAACGGTAACGCCCACAGCGGGATTGGTGTGCGCACCAATCCCAGGATCGGCCCACACGAGGCTGAAGAGCATGAACCCGCCAATCAACAGCGCGAGAATGCCAAGTAGTTTAAAGAGAAGTCGAAAGTTCATTGTGCTTGGGCGTTGTGTACTAACCCGAAGAGTCGAGGAATTTCTCGTCTTCAGAATTGTATTTTTGAATCATGGAGTTGATCGCCCATTTCGCTCCGACCAACAAAGCTATTGGAAAGACAACCATGTAAATCAATGTCATCGACTTCTTTCCCACTGGATCAGAAATCGCAGTCTGCAGGTGAGTGATGAAAACCAGTACCGCAACGAATATAGCATGGCCAAAATGCGAAAAAGGAGCCGTCTTGATGACGTATACGCCAATCAACATGCTCGCCAGCGCGGTTACGGCGACAACAATCCAAAACATCAACGGAGGAACCGCCTGCTCAGGATTGTTCGCCATGATCTCTTCTTGAGTTTCCAGCGGCAGTTTTACGAACTCGGCGAACTCGGGAAAAAAGCCCAGCCCAATCCCAAACGTCGCCGCCGCGAGCGCGACAATCACCAGAACGAACGCGGAACCCACAGTCAGAAAACTGCGGAACATCATTCCCGGTGGAAAAGGTTCTTGAGACATACGAGATCTAACTGGCTCCGAAAACTCGTATTCTATGCAGTCAAGCCTGACACGCAAACGTTGAAAGAGGCAAGCTACTGACATGCGACTGCTTAAACGACATGACTACTTGGTCAACGTCGCCTTGGGGCCGGTGGCAACATTGGTTGGTGGCAGCGTCTTTCTTTCAAAAACGACCATGGCATCGCAATCCCTGAGCTCCGGACTGACTGGAACCCTGAATGCAATCTGATTTCTGTCAGCCGAGAACTGATAGAAATGCTGATCCGAAGCGATCGTGCCGTCGGCCAGTCGCTCCTGAATTTGAACCAACAAGCCGTTGGGCTTGGCGTCCAGAACTCTCCACGAAGCCAACGAGCCGTCTCTCAAGATTTGACCTTGAGTCGAAATCAGCTCGACTTCGCTTTCAAGGGTCCCGTTCTCTCGAAACTCCATCGCCATCACTGTCGAGAGAAAACTCTTCGCCTTTGCGCTGGCAACTTTTTGGTTCTCCGGATCAAGCTGACTAACCCGTTGCTCCAATTTTCGAGCATCTAGAACGGCCTTACCCAGCCAAACCCCCGCTAGAGATCGAGCGGTCAAAGCCACTGGCGCGCTGCTTGTGCCGGTAGCCGAAGCAACCACAGAAGAATCTTGAGCGACAGACGCCTCTTGGGCACCAATGTCACCTGGCTCTGAACTGGCAGTTGTCTTGGTTCCACAACCGACTGCTCCGATTAACAATCCTAGAACTAAACAAGGGAACAGTTTTTCAATCAAAGCCAGACTCTTCATCTCTCACTGCCCATCAAATTTTGAAAACTTCAGTTTCATCGATAGTCCAGCCATATTGGGCGGAACCAGTTTGATGGTGTTCTCATCGACAAAAGTGATCTCATGCTCCGAGTTTTGCAGGTTGATTTGACAAGAAATTGACATCAAATTTGATGCTTCATCAAATGAAGTCATTTTCCATGTCCCCGTTTTCTCTTGGTCTACGTCGCCCATACGAGTACGGGTTTTCAAGACGCCATTTCGTTTGAACTGCAGCACCATGCGCTGAGAAACCTCGGCTTCATCGGGCAGGTCAACTGAATCCTCCGCTTGATCAATCCGATTCATCAACGCTTCAGGGGCCGCAATGCCCCATTGGCCAATCAGCCGGTTGCGATTCGAGTCACCACATCCGATGAAAGTGCAAGCAACCATTGCTGCCAGAAAGAGAAAGGCCAGGTTTGCTTGAAGGTGAATGGAGTTGGTTCGAAACATCGTTTTTCTCAGATAGTTAGTGAGCGCCATCCGCTATGGCAGTCTTTGAATGACAGCAAATCGTTCGCATCAGGTAATCTGTCGCAATTGTACCGATTTATTTGATCACAAAAGCCTTGAGGAGCCGATAAACCAGTGACGTGTAGTTTTGCACGACAGGTTTTGGCAAGCGAGTTTGAAAATGCGAAATTTCTTGATGTTGGCGTGTGTCGTTGTTTGTATTGCGTCAGTAGGTTGCTGCGGTCCGATGGGCTGTGGACCAGGATGCGGCATTCCAGTGGGCTGCAATGATTGCGATGGCCGCGGCGTCGGTCAGGTCTGCAACGAGCGACCCCTGATGAATCTTAAACGGCAACTGGTCTGCGGTAGTGGTTGCGGCGAAGCCTATGTTGGTGAGTGGATGAGCACACCTCCCGATGCCCAAGATCCCTGCTGTGGCAACCAGTGGGTTGGTGGCGCAAGCAAGTGTCGACCATTCTGTTGGGAGCGAGGAACAATTCTTCGCGGGCTCTACGGTGGTCGCTATTGTACCGGCGAGCAGTCTTCCACACCTTGTGGCTGCGGTGTTTCGGCCTGCGGTGGTGGATGCGGCAGCCAAGTCGTCTCCGGCAGCTACATTAGCGACGACTACAATTACGTCGAGACAGGAAACGTTGTCGCGCCATCCAGCAGTTGTTCAACCTGCGATTCAAGAAACTCAGTCGTTCCTAGAACCAGAGTCGCTCGAAAATCAAGCTCTGTTGAAGACGCGCGACTTGATCGTCGGATGTACCGCTAAAAGTACTGATCAACCGTGGTGATTGATTCAGTTTCCTAACCTAACGCTACCCCGGTGGCCAATTTAGCTGTCTGCCAGCGAGTATGTGTAGATGCAAATGATCAACCGACTGGCCTCCGTTGAGGCCGCAGTTGGCAACCACTCGATATCCGTCTTGATCTACGCCGAGTTCTCGTGCGACTTTGCCGACGGTCATTAACAAGTGACCGGCCAACACGCGATCTTCTTCCTCCAAACTAGCTACGTTGACGATTTCCTTTTTGGGAATCAACAACACATGGACCGGGGCTTGAGGCGAGACATCGTGAAACGCGAGACACAATTCGTCTTCGTAAACGATCTCTGCTGGAATTTCTTTATCGATGATCTTTTTGAAGATCGTTTTTTCTTGACTCATGTTTGGGCTCTGATTCTGGTGATGAAACCGTTTCTGATTCGTAGCACGTGTGAACCAAAACGCGAAAACGGCTAATAAAATTACAATCGCTCCGAGGCCGTGAATTATCTGGTCGCTTGGAGAACTTGCGATTCTCCCACTAAGCCTCCTTATCGAGAGGAATCGCTTGATCGGCGATCAAAATCACGATCCCTCCGCGAACGGGCAGAAGTAACGACTCGTCTTGATTTACAAATCCGGACTCAATGGGCACCTCGACGACCTGGCCAAGTTGATTGAGCAGCTCACGACTCGCAATCCGTTCGTTGAGCCGAGACATCAACTGTTGGCTGGCAACTGTCAAATCGGACTTGGTTACCGGGCAACGAATCATTTGAATCAGGCTGGAAGAAAAATCGGAGGTGGAATTCTCAGACATAGGTCACAGTTGCGATAGGAAACAGTCGAAATCCGCGGCTTCAGAGTTCAAATTTCAGGCCAGCGATTGCTAATGCCGCGGCCAATCCACGGCAATGATAGCACCCAAGCCGTTCAGGGCTCAACAAGCCTGCGATTCGTATTGTTGGAAATAACGCGTTGGATTATTTAAAAGGCAGCCACGAAGGCGATTTCAAACGGTGTACTGAAGGAGTCAGTCAAATGTCGCGGATATTTTCGTTCTCGAGTTTCGGTTTTTTCTTGGGATTGTTGGTTTGGGGCACCGCTACTGCGAACACTTCTTGGGCTAAACAAAAGTCGTCGGAACATTGGACGCCGGCACCTCCGGTTCCCAGCCAAATGGATTCCTGTGGACAACCATTCCTGTCGTTACTGGATGATGTAACGATCCAAAACCCGCGCGATGAGAACTTTTTCTCAATTGTGGCCAGGTGCGAACTCAATGCACCAAACGACAGCGATCCCAAAACTACGTCTACGTGTTCAGTCCATTGCGCGGCTAGCAAAGCCAAGATCGACGACGAACTCGAGTGGGCGACATTGCTGACTTACTCCTGCGACGACAAAACATGTAGCGACTGCCCACCGCTAGTCTTTACCAATAGCCCTCCGAGTTATGGAAGGCTCAGTTGCTTGGGAGGGGTGGGCAGCGGAACTGGCTCATCAAAAACTTCGGCTTGTGATACCGACAACTACCCACAATCTGCTGGCGACTCGATCTTGGATCAGTCCGAAAGTTACTGCGGACAAGTCTCCAAGTTGTTGGCAACAACGATCAACAGTAGCCAAGCGAGCTTCGAAGCGAAATCTGAGGCGATCGAGTTGGCGATGCAAATGGTCGCCGACAAAACCCGCGCCGACGCCGAACTTAAAATCAACGAAATCAAAGCCGTACACCAGAAACAAATCGTGCAACTACAGAACCAGTTGCTGGCTGCCAAAGACAGCCAGATGCACCAGTTGATAACCAAAGATGAAGAACCCCAAGGGCAACACCTGACAAACTTGGGTCACCCGTTTTGTTGTGGCGATGCAACTTCAATCGAGAAACCGACTCCAGTATTCGACCGATCTCGGATTCCCAGCAGTAGTTCACGGCTGGCATCCAAAATGTTAGCCGACAACCGAGCAAACGAAATCGTCAAACTCAAGCAAGAGATCGATTTGATCAACGCCCGATTGAATAGACTTGTCAATCGACCCGTCCGGCCGGCAACACACCTTGAGCCGGTATACGTTCCTCAAAAAGAACTGCTCCCGATCCGCGATACTCCCGAGCGCCACTCGTATCGGAGGCTTGAGCCATCTCCACCACTGAAACGATTGCGTTAGAGGAAAACCGGCTCGGGAGAGCGAAGCTCCTGCTGAGCTGAAGTGCAAGATGACGCCGGCTCAGCAGGAGCTTTGCCCTCCCAAGACATTTGTTTCTTCTTAAACAAACATTAGCCGCTCAAAAGAAGCGGCGGAACCTTACTCAAGGTATCCCCGCGACAAAGATGCGCTGGATGCGCTGACTACTTGGCGGAATCTGCTTGTTGCACTTCTACATTAACGGGACTGCGTGCTACTTCCATCCAATCGACTTGATCATCAAAGGCCTCGCCTTCGTGTCGCAATCGCGCTAGAACTGGGGCTTGGGCTCGGCTGGCGATCTCTTCTCGATTGGATTCAATGCTGGGGTCGTTGTCAAAACTTCGCGAATCATTGAGCACAACTCCCGCCAGTGGAAGCCCGCCCCGAAAACAAGTCGCCGCAATCAGTGCACTCAACGTTTGATTGATCGCTCCGATGACATTGGGAGCCACCACGACCGTTGGATATCCAAAGTCGTATGCCAGATCGGCAAAGTACTCATCATCGCTGATCGGTGTCATCAATCCACCGGCGCCTTCGACGACAATCACATCACATTCGTCTGCCCACACCTCGATGCCACGCCTGAGCGCTTGAGCATCCAATTCCCGGCCTTCACTACGGGCCGCCAAATGCGGAGCCAGCGGCGCCTGATACCGATTGGGGCAAACTGCGTCCAAACTCAAAGGTCGCCCAGCGACTTCCCAAAGTGCGACTGCGTCTTCGGAAACCAACTGCGGGCCATCAGCAATGCAGTCACTGGCGACCGGCTTGTACACGCCAACGCGATGCCCCAAGGCAACAAGTTCCTTGACGATCAAAGTCGCAACGTAGGTTTTTCCGACTTCGGTATCAGTGCCGGAGATAAACAATCCGAGGGGTGGTTTCTTTAACATGCCGTAAGACTAACATTGAATTTTTGGCCGTCCAGTGGTTACCCAAAATCTCGTTTGATCCGATGCGGGATGGCTCGGTTTCGAGATTCGACCGACCTGAAAATCGGCTTCTTGCTTGGATATTTATACATCGGAGAAGCCTTGTGGCTTGTCCAACTATTCGTCGAAAAAACGTCGCAAACCAATGAATACCTCTGAATCATCTTCGACACCTTCGCCCAATCCCGTCACCAATCCAGTTCAGGTCGCGGCGATTCAGTTGACCTGTTCTCCCGACGTCAAGCAGAACGTTGAAAACACGATTGGCCAGATCGTGGCCGCAGCAGAGAAAGGTGCAAAACTGATCTGTCTTCAGGAGCTTTTTGCAAGCCAGTACTTCTGTCAGTCCGAAGACCACGAGCAATTCGCATTGGCTGAATCGATTCCCGGCCCGACAACTGATCGCCTATGCGACGTCGCAAAATCTAACAACGTCGTGATTGTGGCGGGACTGTTCGAACGACGAACTGCTGGACTGTTTCACAACTCTGCCGTTGTCATTGAGTCCGACGGCTCAATTCTGGGCACGTATCGGAAGATGCACATTCCCGATGACCCATTCTTTTATGAAAAGTTCTATTTCACTCCCGGCGACCTTGGGTTCAAAAGTTTTACGACATCAGTCGGCAAGGTCGGTGTCTGCATTTGCTGGGACCTGTGGTTTCCAGAATCGGCTCGATTGACCGCACTTGCGGGAGCCGAAATCCTCGTCTACCCAACTGCGATCGGCTGGCAAGCATCGGAGAAATCCGAGTTTGGCGCCAGCCAACTCGACGCCTGGCAAACCATGATGCGTTCACACGCGATTGCAAACGGCGTGTTTCTGGTGGCCCCAAATCGGGTGGGCGTAGAAGACAATATCGAGTTCTGGGGCTCTTCGTTCATCTGCGATCCCTACGGGAATTTGATCACAGTCGCTGCCCGTGACAAACCGGAAACATTGATCAGCGAATGCGATCTGAGCTTGGTCGAAACTGCCCGGACGCATTGGCCGTTTTTTCGCGATCGGCGAATTGATGCTTATGATGGTCTGCTTAAACGCTGGAACGACAAGTAATTTTTGATCATCGTTCCTTGAAACAAACTCTTGGAGAAAGGGCGACCCCACGGCCGATCTACATCGTGCACCTGAACATTTGGTCAGCCACAGCCAGTGCTCGGGGTCGACCCAACAGTCTTTTTATTCCCAATCACCCACCAGCGTCACAACGCCAGTCGGATTGGCAACGGTTGCTGTATCTGTCCCTCCGTTAGAAGAGATGGCTCGGACATTGTCCATGTGCAACCACGAATGCGACATCGTCGACGAAGTCAACGTCGTTGCGTCTTGGTCAACCGACAACGTATCGTCACCTGATGAATCGGTTAAGATCACTCGGTCGAATCCACCGCTTTGAGTCGAATGGGTTGATTGATTGACGTCTTTCACCAACGCCCAGAAACCACTGCTTGAGTAGCGAAGGCTATTTTCTGAAACTCTCAAAATTTGGTTTCCGTCGTCACCCGAGAAACTTACGGAATCACTGTTCCCGACCGCTCCATTGAATGTCGAGCGAGAAAATTCAATCGCGTTGATAAGTTTGCCGTTATAGTCGATCGACAATAGATCGGGCGAAACAGAAATCGTCTTTGCCCCTAGCGGTAAATCAACCGTTGCGATGTCGGATGCTTCAGTTGAGACGATATTGGTCACTGCGAAATCCCAGACCCGGCGATTTCTTGCTCCCCAACGCAAGCTCACCACATCCAGATCGGTATAAAGCCGGTCAACTCCAGCCGTGTCGTACAACCAGGCCGTATCGTTGCCGGCAGTTGATGTGCAATATAGAAACCGGAAATTGTCGGCAATCAGTTTCACATTCGGGGTCTCTAGCGTCGACTCTTCGTGCGTCGAACTCAGCGTATCATCCCCAGCAGAATCGACGAACGTGACGGTGCTGCCAAGCTGGCGTGCATAAAAGTAGGCTTCCTCGATTTGGTCGTATTGGACTCGGAAGCCATCTCCGACGACCGCCATAAAATCCTCGCGAATTCTGAAGTGTTGATTCTTCGATTCGCTGAGCGTCTCAAGTCGATCATCGCCACCAAGCCCGACAAAGTTGACGGTCGACAGAGGCGTCGGCAAGCTAAACATCACAGTCTGACCGTTGATGTCAACTCGATCAGTCGTCTCAAGATCGAACTCAAACAAGTCATCGCCTGACGTACCGTAAATCGATAAACTTCCGTCGGTCGAATTGGTCACCAGTTGTACAGTAAGCGGATCGGTTCCAGGTTCGACATTTACAAGGTGATAGTTTGTTCTTCCTGTAACCGGATGGACCGTCGTCACCAGATAGGTTCCATGGAAACCGTTAAACAGAACTTCGGCATCGGAACCTGAATTGTCATCTAACGACGTTGTCCACTCGTCGATCAGATCAAAATAGCGTTGCCCTTGAGCGTTCACGGTCCAGTCGAGATCGACCATCGACGCGTCGGCACCACGCCAATGAGTTCCGGCCCAAAAACCCCACATGTTGATACCGCGAGCTTCCGGCAGAGAAAACGCATAACGATAGAAGTCCTCAAGGTTCTCGGCACGCACATCAGCGTCCGGATTCTCAAAGTCAAACTCCGTGAACCAGATATCAATTCCCAGGGTGCTCAACTTCGAAACCGCGATTTCGATTCCTTTGGGAGAAACGAAACCCTCATAGAAATGCGATTGGAGTCCGATACCGCCCACATCCGCGCCATCAGTGACAAGGCCTTGAATCAAGTCGTAGTACCGTTGGGTCTTGATTGTGGAGTTTGTCAAAGAATGCTCATTGGTGAGCAGATCGGCGTTGGGGGCTTCTTGACGAGCCAGTTGAAACATTGCCGGCCGATAGGATTCGCCCAACGTATCGGCCAGCCAGTCCTCATCCAGCATTTCGTTGGAGACGTCCCATCCAAACAGATCGTCACCAAAATGATTTGTCGCATTGATGATACGCTCGTCCAATTCGGCTTGCACTTCAGCGGGCGACAAAGACAAAAGCCAATCCGGAAGAAAAGTCGTTGAAGGATAAGCTAACGCGTGCCCCTTAACCGAGATTCCATTTGACTGAGCAAAATCAATTGCAAAATCGGCTTTTGAATAGTCCTCAACCCCTTGGACTTGTTCAGTCGGTTTCCATTGGGAAAACCACTCGATTGTCGCCCACTCAAAATTTTGCTTGAAGAAATCAGCGTAAATTGGATCGGTTCGAACCGCATCATTCAAAGTTGAACCGAATGCAAATCGGTGTTTGATCTGTTGAACGTTGACGTCCATGTTGGCAACGGGGTTGCCCGTTTGGCTGACAAACTTCAATTCCACATCACGTTTTCGATGAAGTGCAATTCTGGCATCGGCTGCAGGTCGCCAATCGTTCTCAGCAACGACCACTGAATCAACCAGAAAATCGAATTCTCCTGTTCCGGCGGGCGCTTGATCTTGAAACGTTCCATTGATGATCAGTTTTAGTTCCGTGATCGGCCCGTTCGCATGCAAGGTGAATCCACCCTCCAACAGCGTCCATTGGGTGTCGACTGCAACCACGTCGCCGATCGATGTATAGCGAGGCTGGCCGTTGTTGCGATCATCAGTTTGTTGAATCTCCAAACGCACATGTCGTGACCCAGGATCGGCTAGTTTGACATACGCAGTGAAGTGATAGTCTTTGCCGATTTCCAAATCGCCTTGGAGGTCCTGCCAGGCACCGTGCCAGTGTTCCTGGCGATTGTGAACCAGGCAGGCGTTGGTTCCTTCGTATGAGTCAGTGCTGAGGTCTATTTGACCTGGTCCCCATGGATCCCAACTGGTCGTTGATCCTTCAAATCCACCATTTTCAATGATTTGCGCAGAAGCAGGTGACGCCAGAAATAGCAGTGCGAAGAAAGCGAGTCCGACTCGGATCGAACTGAAGAGCAAAGAAGGATGCAGAAGAAACTTCAATCGACGGAATGTCGCGTTGGGAAGAGGCATGAATTTGATCTTGGGAGCTAATTAGGGTGAACAAGTCGTGCACCATGATAGTCGTACGCAAACGCAAAACAAATAGATCCGCAGGGTTGGTGGGCTTTCTCACCATTTGAGCCCATTTGAAATCAGCTTTATTCCTGTATTTGCTCGATAGCCGGGCGCATGTCCCATGAAGTTAGTTGCGCGGCCTTTCCTCTTACTCTTGCCCGACTCGAGTTTTACTTAATTGAAATGGAAGCCCAATCACTCTACAAACTCTTCTTGAACTGTGCCCGAAAAACGTCGTGATCGTACTTTCGCATCCGCCGCTCAAAATGCGTCCGGTAATCCATGTCGTGCTCGGCTGGCGTCGCTTCAACATGAATCGGCGGGGAAAGATCGGAATGCTCAGCAAGCTTCTCGATTGTTTCTTCAAAGTACTGCTCAACGTCGGTCCAGAAGTGGAAGACGCCACCAGGAACCAACACTCGCTCAAGATCGGCGATAAAGCCTGGTTGAATCACGCGCCGGCGTCGATGTCGCTCTTTCCACCACGGATCGGGGAAGTAAACATGAACCGCGACGGCACACTGATCAGGTAGCAGTTCTCGAAAAAACTTCAGTCCATCGCCGCGTAACATCACGGCATTGTTGCGTTCTGATTTGGCCAACCGATAAGCCGCAAACTTGCAATACTTGTGCGCGATCTCGTTGCCAATGTAGTTTCGCTCTGGGTGCTTACCGGATTCATTGAGCACAAACAGGCCTTTGCCGCTTCCGATCTCAATCTCCAGATCCGAACTTTGCGGGAACAAAGACTGCGGACAAAACGGAGCCCGCAAGTCATCCACTTCGGAGATGTGCCTACTGAAGTCGATTTCCGGATCAAGTTTTGGAAGCGCTCTGCGACCCATCTTGAACAAACCTCTGAACAAATCTTTAGCGTTGGCGAAAAAAAAGAAACGGCTCAAAGCCGTTTCTAATGTTAATCAAACGATCTGATCCCGAAACGAATTTCGCAGCGGAACGACGGGACCAAGCCCGTGAATTCTTACGGAGTCTTGATCTTTTTGTTCTTGGCTTTTCGGCCACGGTTGTTGGCTGGTCGTTTTCCGTGATTTGCTTTTTTGACTTTGTGACTTGGCTTGGCCATGATTCTATCCTCAGTTATTTCGCGTTGAATTGGCTGTTTTGATGAAAACGTATTCTGTACTACGGAGCGGAAAATTCGGGTCAGGTTCGCCGCTCAAGCCCGCCTCAGCTCAACAACAGGCTACCAAGCGTATCGGCTAATCGTAAGGTCTATCGTGCATTTATTTCCGGCGAAGCGGCGATTGCTCGCGTCTGGCACGAACTAACCTTTGTTGGTCAAAGCCGCCAGATCCTTGAGGATTTCGGTTGCCTGACCGTTGTCGATCGCTTTGCCACACCGCTCGGCACCGCTTTCCATGCCATCGCAGAGCCCAGAGACCCACAGGGCAGCAGCCGCATTGGCGACCACGACATCACGAGCTGGCCCGGAATGTCCCGCCAAAACACGCTGGATCTTTTCAGCGCTTTCAACCGGATCATTGGCACTTAGTAAACTCAACTCGCCCCGCTCAATCCCAAAATCTTCGGGAGCCAGCGTGCCTTCTGTCACATACTTACCTTGAATCTCGGATACATCGGTAACGTCAGAGACTGAGATCTCACCCAATCCATCCCGCGAGTGAACGACGATTGAACGTTTGGTGCCGAGCAAGGAAAGTGCTTTTGCAATCTTGGTCCTCGTCTCTCCGCGACCCGCGCCAAGCACTTGAAACGGGGCTCCTGCAGGATTACAAAGCGGACCCAGCAAATTGAAAATCGTCGGGTGCGAAAGCTTCTTTCTCACTGTCATGACATGCTTGACCGACGGATGGAAAAGAGGAGCAAAGCAAAAACAAAGCCCCAATTGATCCAAACATTTTTCAACCGTTGCAACCGAACATTCGATGTTCACGCCCAATACAGTCAACACGTCAGCCGAGCCCGTTCTGCTGGTCGATTTTCGATTACCGTGTTTGGCGACCGACGCACCGGCGGCCGCCGCGACGATTGCCGAAGCCGTACTGATGTTGAATGTCCCCGACTTTCCTCCGCCGGTACCACAGGTGTCGACCACGTTTTCTCGACGCGTTTTGATTGGATTCATGTGCAATCGCATGGCACTGGCGGCACCGGCAAGCTCTTCTACCGTTTCACCTTTCTCGTGAAGTGCAACCAACAGCGACTCGATTTGTTTGTTGGAACAATCGCCACGCATGATCGTGTCGATAACTTGAGTCATCTGTTCTTGCTCAAGCGATTGGCCACTCTTTACAAGCTGGGTCGACTCGGCAATCAATGGTAAGTCCTCTAACTAAAAAGCCACGTTCGCAATTGAGAATATTACAAGCGTGAGTTTTACGCCCACAAGCCAACCCTTACTCATCAACAGTCAAGGGCAGGGTGGGGCAGGCAGAGCTCACGCAAAGCGACGTTCGAAGACCGTTTCCTGATTTGGCGAACATCGCGAACTCCGATTCTAGCAGGCACTCAGGTAGGACGCAGGCGTGAAGTAGATTTTTCTCTTGTTTGAGGCGTTTGAGGTGCCTAAAATCCGTCGCCAGCGAATTTTCCCCATTCGTTTGGATTCAAAACTGGACCAGAAGTCTTCTTATCAGTTAGTTACTTTGTCAATTAGCGCTTGGAGCACGGATGCCGCGAAAAGTCATTATCGACTGTGACATGGGAATCGACGATGCCGTCGCCCTTTGTATGACGCTGTTTGATTCACGTCTGGACGTCCTTGCCGTGACCGCCACTGAAGGCTGCGTGACGGCTGACCAAGCCAACAACAACCTTCAGGCGATTGTGGCCGAACTGGATCCCGAGCGGTATCCGAGGCTGGGAATGGCTCAAAGCACCCAAGACGCGCCGGCCGTTGATACACGTTTCCTTTTCGGCGACGACGGATTGGGCAACGCCGGATTTGAATCAACCAATCGCCAACGATCACTCCCTGCCGAAAAACTCATCATCGACGCCGTGCGGGCCAATCCGGATCAGGTCACGATTCTCTGCCTGGGGCCATTGACCAATCTGGCCCGCGCGTTTCGCCGCGATCCAGTGCTGCCTTCACTCATTGATCAAATCGTCATCATGGGCGGAAGCCTCAACGGAGTAGGGAACATTACTCCGTGTGCCGAGTTCAATTTTTACTTTGACCCTGCAAGTGCTCAGGAAGTTCTAAAGTCCCGGACGACCAAGACGCTTATCCCCCTCGACATCACGCAGCAAGTTGCATTTGGATTTGAGATGATGGATGAGCTTCCCGGCAACCGCACTCGGACCGGGTACTTTCTTCGTCAAATTTTGCCACATACGTTTCGAGCTCACCGTCAGCAGCTCGGGCAAGAAGGCATCACGCTCAACGATGCCGTTGGAGCATTAGCGATGCTGGAGCCGGAGCTTTTCAAGTTTCAACCGATCGGCTGTGATGTCGAAACCGAAGGGGAGCTGACACGCGGTGTGCTGATCGCTGACCGGCGAACGCAACCCGATCTTCGCCCCAACGTTTCAGTGGCAACCGAAGTCCGGTCAACCGAAGTCAAGCAGTACATTATCGACCAGCTAGTCACGGCTGGACACGCCACGCAGGATTAGGCACGGGCAAGCTTCAGCTCGAAAACTCGCCTTGTGAACTGTTAACCCGAGGTGTCAGCCAAATTAGCGAGGGGAATCCAGTCTTTTAATGCTTCGTGGACTCCCGCCTGCGCTTCGCTTGCGCATTTTGAAGTTTTACATTGCCAGCCTCGAAGAGGCGACAGGATGTAGCCCCATGCGTCAGCATGGGGTTATCGGCTCGCACAACCGCTTAAGCCGCGACAGAAGTTCGATTCACAGGCGAACGATTCGCAACCGCCATCGGCAGCAACTACTTCTCGAACTGGCCGCGATTTCGAATTCGTACAGAAATCGTCTTGAACTCACCACGACGATAGATCTTGATCGGGACCTGCGTGTTGAGCTTGGTCAAACTAACGTGCGTCACCAACTGAGAATCGTTGTCGACTCGCTGGTTGTCGTATTCAAGAATGACATCGCCGACACGCAACTCCGATTCCGCTGCTGGTGAGCTGGTCGTGATCGCTGAAATCAATGCACCGTAACCGACGTTGAGTCCGAGCTGTTTGGCTTTTTCAAAGCTATACGTTGCATCCAGCGAAACCCCGAGGAATCCCCGTTGGACTTTGCCAAAGTCGATCAGGTCGGTGACGATTCGCATCGCCATGTTGATTGGAATCGAGAACCCGATTCCGTCATTGCCACCGCTGTTGGACGCAATCGCGGTGTTGATTCCGATGATCTCACCTCGCAAATTGATCAGCGGTCCACCACTGTTGCCAGGATTGATGGCCGCATCGGTTTGAAAGAAATTCTGATACCGGACACCTTGAGGGCCGAGATCCAAATCATGACGACTCATTGCGCTGATGATTCCATAGCTAACTGAATGGCTCAGCCCAAACGGACTCCCCACAGCCACCACGAAATCTCCAATTTCGACTCCGTTGCTATTTCCCAGTCGACAGGGGATAAGATCCGTCTCGGTCAGTCCGATCACTGAGATATCGGTCTCACGATCATGGATCAACCGGCGTGGAACGTGAATCTTTCCGTCAATTTCGACATTGATATCGCGAACGTCCGAACTCTCGATAACGTGATAGTTCGTGATGACATACATGGCTCCGCGATACTGAATCACGACGCCAGAACCGGCTTCTTCGACGACGACCGAACGGCGATTTTTTCCGCTTGAACTTCGGCTGGTCGCCGAAGACTTTTGACGCTTCTTAGCTTCAATGTGGGCGACGCTTGGGCCAACAGTCTTGACCAACTTTTTCAAAAGCGAAAACTGCCGAGTCAAAGCGACCTCTTCTTCGGCCAGCTTCTCATACATTGCCTCACGAAGCTTGGTCGGCGTCATTGCTGTTACTGGCTTGGCCGCCGGAGCCGGCGCTGTCGAGCTGGTGCCCAGACTGCTGGTCAACTGAGCGCTTGTCTCTGACAAAGGATACACAATCGAAACCATGGACAAAACCAAAGGGCAAACCACTCCCAACGCGGCTTGCGCCAATCGCCCGGCTAGAGGCGAAGAATTGGCTTTGGTTTGGGTCATTAACTTGTTCATGTTTGAAGCGATTGCTGAGTTAGCTTGAGGTTATCGAATTACGGAACTCAATACGAGCAACTCGATAATAATGCACGGCGCTTGGATCGAATCCTGTCCGGCTGTACCGGTTAGGAAAGATTGAAGTCCATGTCACTCGACGGTGAGTCAGCGTCGAGAATCAAAGCCCAATCGACAACTTCGCCCGGCTCAACTCCGGCTTTCTCGGCGGCCAACTTGCACTTGATGCAATGAGCCGCATAGGGCAACGCTTGTAGGCGGGCGATTGGAATATTGGAATTGCAACCATCGCACTTACCGTAAGTTCCCTCTTGCATTTTCGTGATCGCGATTTCAACCTTCTTCAGTTCACGGTTTTCGACTTCAGCAAGTCGAGAACTGATTTCGCCTGATGCGCTGTCACTAGCAAAGTCAACGACGTCGCCGCCAGATTGCTGACTCAACTTTTTCAGGAGGCTGTCGTCGCCGTTGATCGCCTGGCGAAGAGCGTCACGTCGCTCGATCAGAATATCCTTCATTTTTTTAAGTGAACTTTTGCGTGTCATGGTGAAACCTGTCTTTGTTTGAACGAACCCAACCAGGAAAAATAGCTGCCCGGCAAATGGGCAATCACGCTCTGGTTGATACTCGGAACTATAGTACGCGTTTAATTGCCCAAAGTTCTCAAAGGGAATTTTTGCAAATAAAAACCCGGGGAGAAATGATGCGAAAATGAAACGTTTTCCTGAGTCATGCGAGTCCAAGCGATTCATCCGAAAGACGTTAAACCTTCATTCGACTGGTCCGACACTTTGACGGCCACCAAGCCTTTGCTGGGTTCTACCGATTGTGACGAGACTTCGGTATCGACCAGCTGATTTATTGAGAATCGAGGAACCTTCAGTTGACCAAGTGAAACTGAAAGCTACATGGTTAAGTGAAAATTAGGTGCGCTGAGGCAAGCCCATCTGATTTAAAGCCCGATTCGACAGAAATTCAAACGCGGCTTACAGACATTCAATTGAACGATTCGATGGCTACATTCAACGAATCCAAACTGAACAAGAAGCAACCATGACAACTCTAACTGAAGTAAAGACATCTGACTTAATCCTGCGCGTTTCAGGTGGCTCTCGAGATGGTGAGCTAATCCCTGTCAGCACCTCAAAGTGCTACTTGGGGATGGAATCTGAGAACGATGCTATTTCAAAGAACCCCCAATGTGTGATTTTCAGAGGCCGCCAGGGCGCTGTTATCAGAAGTTACGCCGATCAAGTTTTGTTCAACGATGCAGCCGCTTCGCTTCATTGGCTTCGAAAAGGCGACTCGATCAAGTTTCCGAACTCAACCAAGGTTGAAGTCGTACAGCTGGGTGAACTCAAAGACACCGTTGCTTCAAGCAAACCTCGAACGTCTGACGCGGCGAAGCTAATCATCGCCGAAGCAGGGCTTGAAGAATCACGAATTGCGGCGCTTGATTCTGAACTCCGTTCCATTCAACAGCAAAACGAACAATCGCTTACCCGATTCGATCAACTTGACAGTCGTCTCGACATGTTGACTGAGAAGATGACAATGCTGATCAACTTGAGCAGCAACGGAAGCGGCGTTGAACTGGTTCGTTCCAACGAAGTCATCGCTCCGGTTGCAGCGGTCCCAGCGGCACAGCAACCTGAGCAGTCCGTTGCCTCGGATGACGATCAGGTGATCAGCCCGATCCAAAGCGAATCTCCAGTTCAGTCCAACACCGAGCAAGTCACGACACCTGAGCAAGTCAACTCCGAGCAAGTCACGACGTCTGAGGAAGTAATCCAATCACCCGTCACGACGTCGCCGGAAGAAGAACTCGAGCGCATCGACAAGGCACTAGCAGATTCGGCCTCCGGGTACTACTCGCACGCCGATGATTCAGATGAGCAGATCCTGACGTTCAGTTCAGATTCTGAACCAGAACCAACTTCAACACAGTCAGAATCGGCTATCTCAAATGTTGTTGACCAGCCGTTGGCTCCGAGCCAACCTGTTTCAACGGCAGCATCCACCGATTCAGTTTCAACGACCGCTGAAACTGAATCACAAGACCAATCGGCGGCTCAGGCTGAAGCGGCTGCGGAAGCTAAAGCGATCGCGGATGCATTGGCTGAAAAAGAAAGTCGTATCTCCGAAATGGAGCGAATCTTTGGCGGCGCACTTTCGGAAGCAGAGCCCTCCGAAGAGCCCAAAGAAGAAACAAAAGAAGAGTCGTCGCCTGAGCTATCAAGCCCAGTTGACAGCCCAGAGTCAACAGAGACTCCAGCAGAGCCTGTCACTTCAGTAGAACCGGCGGCCCCAACTCAACCTGCGGACGAACAACTTTCTCAAACATTCGAAGATCTAGCCCACGGCCAGAATGCTGAAGTTGATTCGTCCGCAGATAACTCACAGGCAGATATCGAGGACCGACTTCAGCGGTTCATGCCGAGTAAATCCGATGAGCAGTCAGAAGCCGTCTCAATGGAAACTCCAGAGATTGTCGAAACTCCAGAGACTGTCGAAACTTCTGAAACCGCCGACGCTTCTGAGACTGTCGACACAACTGAATTGGAAGCAAACTTGAGCCCAATGGCTCGCCAGCTCCTTGCCGACGTTAAAGCTGATCAGGAGCAAGAGTCTGCGAGCACTCCAGAGTCGTCAACTACGTCCGACCCATCAAGCGTTGAAGCGCCGTTGAGCACTCCAGAGCCGACCGACATTAAAATGCCAGTTCGAGTTCCTGAATCAGCACGGGTTGAGTCCGAAACAATCATCGTTCCTCAACGACAGGAGAACGAAAGCGTGGCCGATCTTCTTGCTCGCATGCAGCAAGACGGATCATGGCAAGGCATTCCAGATGACGATGCTCCTGTTGAGCCAGTTGAACCAGTTCAATCGACGCCCGATCCAGAACCGGAGCCAATGAACGAGTCAGCCGACTCTGAAGATGATGTTGAAGACTACATGTCACAGCTTCTTTCTCGCATGAGAGGCGAAGAACCAGTAGTTGCGACCAAAGTCAAAAAAGACAAGAAGAAAAAGGAGAAGAAGGAAGTCGAAAAACCAGAAACGCCTTTGTTCGAAGCTCCGACGGATCCACTCAAACCAGAAGAGTTCAAGCCGAAACAAAAGGCAACCAAGCTCAAGTCGCTTGATGCCATGCGTGAATTGGCCAACTCGAACGCTCGCACGAACGTTAAAGTGAGCCAGTTTCAGCACAGCAAAGAACGAGTCGTCGTTCTAGGCGGTATCGCAGTTGGCGCACTTCTACTGTCGCTCTTTTACCTTCTTTTCTGGTCTACAGGAATTGGCGACATGAATTCTATCGCAGGTATCGTCTGCCTAGGAGTGGCTGGATTCTGTGGTTACAACTGTTTCCAAATGATGAAGCAAAGCAGAAGCTTGGTCTCAGTCACCGAACCTGAAAAGCTGGAAGAGCCAGTTGACGCCGCTTAACCATCGGAAGCTTTAAGGTGATCTCCTCAGAAAACGTGTCGGTATTTTCCGGCGCGTTTTTTTGTGCGCCTGTTCCTTTTACAAGGGCGTTCGGCAAGAAGGCCGGCCAATCTGGGAGACCATTCTCATTCGGCTAGCCGAGTAGTTTGGCCTCGATGGCCCAGTTGCGTTGATTGTTCGCGTTCTCAAAAACCACGATCTTCTTGAATGTCACTGAACTGGCGCACCTTGTATCCAATTCCAGCTTCGTCACAAACTCGACATAGCGCCCGCAGCGCGACACCAAAACCGTCCGGCCCACTGAACCCGCCGAACTGTCCGCCGCCTTTAACATGCGGTTCGAGATCCAGGAAAACTCCCGGGACTCCGCGAGCAGTCATCCGTGCCTCAAGCTCAGGAAGAAAGTTCACCAGATCGGCGAAGATCTTGGCATGTCCCGAATCACCAATATCAGCGGGAACAAAGTGCTTGAGCGCTTCTTCATCAACGTGGTCGACAACGCCGGATTTAGGATTGAGAAAATCCTTGATGTGCAACCAACCCAAACCGGGCTTCATAAACTCGTATTGTTGGAAGACTTCGTCAGGCGAGTAACCCATCGTCACGAGATTGCCGCCATCGAAGATCAGCACCAATGCATCGTTGTTGATTTGCTCGTGCATTTTGCCCAGCAGCTCACCGTTTTGCCCGACAAGGTTGGCTTCCACCTCCAGCCCATAGGTCAAACCGTGCTTGTCGCAGACTTCCGCGATCCGGCCGACTTGATCTGTCGCTTGAGAAAAGTGCTCTTCAATGGATGAGCCTTTAGGATGATAAAACGAGAAACCACGAATCAACTTGCTTCCAAATGCGTTGGCCAGTTCACATGCTCGAGGAACATCTTCGGCAAGATACTGATCGAACAACCGGTACGTGTTCATCGTGCCATCCTCGACATCGCACAATTTGACTTTGCCGATTGGCGAGCCGAGCGACGAAACGCTCAGGCCATACTCTGCAATTTTGCTCTTCACTGTTTCCAGTTCGTCTTTTTCAAGAGCCATTGCATTCTTGATCCCATTGCCTGCATCGACAAAGCGAATCGAAAAGTACCGCATTCCCAACGCTGCAAACGCAGAGAATTGCTGGTCAAGTGTTTTATGATGTGCGGCTTCGTCAGCAAAACCAGACAGGATGATTGAGGGCTTACTCATTTTCTTCTCATTACTTTGGTGCAGGGGTGCCATTTATTGGTGAACGGCCCAGGTCCCTAACCTGAGCCACTGGATTGAATCAAACGACTTCGTCGGAATGATGCTCGACTGTAATCACTGACGAGATTCCGCCGCGTGGCGTGAATTTGGCTGTCAGGATCGCGTGCCTCGGCTGGGATACAGCAACGAAGTCGTCCAGGATTTCATTGGTGACCTTCTCGTAAAAGATACCTTCGTTGCGATACTGCTGCAGATACATCTTCAAGCTCTTGAGCTCGACGCAAACTTTGTCCGGGATGTACTCAAACGTTAACTCACCAAAATCAGGCTGGCCGGTTTTGGGGCAAACGGAAGTAAACTCCGGGCAGAGAATCTCAATCATATAGTCACGCTGGGGGAACTCGTTTTCGAACGTCTCCAACATGTCGCGAAATTTCTTCGTCATCTGTACAATCTTGCTTTTCTTTAGTCTGTATTAAGTCTGTGTTTGTTTTCGAAAGATGTCTCAGTTGCGTTGGTAATGCACCTCAGCAGTTCCTAGCCTCGTCAGGATCAACGTGCCAACATAATCAATCGAACCCGTTGTCCGAAAGGCTCTGGGCAACTGCGATTGTGAATTTACCGGAAAGATCTTCCAACCGCTGGCAAATCAGCGGCGATTCCTTGAGCCTCCCACAATCCTTGCTTATATGCTGATCTCGGAAATCTATTTGTCGCGACAAGGCGAAGGTGTCCTGACGGGAACGCCTAGCGTTTTCGTGCGCACCAGCGGTTGCAACTTGCGTTGTGGATTCTGCGACACTCCGTTCGCCTCATGGGAGCCGGTCGGCGAGCAAATGTCAGTTTCCCAAATCGTCGAACAAGTTCATTTGACGGCCGATTCGCATACTGACGACACTCCAGCCAGTCACGTGGTGCTAACGGGAGGTGAGCCGATGTTGCAACACGAGATCGAGTTGCTGTGTAAAGAAATCAAATCGGCTGGATTTCATGTCACAATGGAAACCGCAGGGACGATCTTTAAGCAACTCAAATGTGACTTGATGTCGATCAGTCCCAAGCTTTCCAACTCCGATCCCGAGGCGGGCAGGGCAGGGGAGTGGCTGGCGAAGCATCAATCGAAAAGGCATCAGCCCCAAGTGGTCCGTCAGCTGATCGAGTCCTACGAGTACCAATTGAAGTTTGTCGTCGATACTCCTGAAGATTTGGACGAGATCATTGAGTATCTAACGCAAATCAATCCGCCGGATCGAGCCAAGGTCCTGTTGATGCCACAGGGCATTGAGATCGAGTCGCTCGCAGAAACAGAACAGTGGCTGATTCCTCTGTGCGATGAACATCAGTTCACCTATTGCCCACGAAAGCATATTCAGTGGTACGGCAACAAGCGTGGTACTTGAGACGGCGGACTACCGCGCGGGCGGGGAGTGATGGAGGATGAGCGTTTTTTCCAATCAACGCAGTGGCTTCCCATGTTCTATGATCGCGGCTGAGCAACTAAGATTGGCAACTGAGATTCAATCAGTTGATCGCCAATGATCGACGCTCAGCCCTCAATTCAGCAATCCCGAACCAAACCGTCCGAAATATGAAAAGCTTAAGCTTCCTCGCGTTCGTCGCCATGACCTTCTGCTGCTGGGGAATCTATGGACCCGTCTTGCACGTTGGCCAGGAACAAATGGCCGGCGGAGCCGGAAAGGCTTCGCTGCGTCCGTTTATGTGTGTTGGGATCGCGTACTTTATCATCGCGGTCGTGTACCCGCTGTTTGTGCTTAAAACAAAAGGCGAAACGGGCAACTGGACTACCAAGGGATTCATTTGGTCGTTTGCAGCCGGCGTCATCACGGCGATCGGAGCTTTGGGTATCGTTTTGGCGTTCAAGTTCCAAGGCAAACCGGTTTATGTCATGCCTCTTGTTTTTGGTTTGGCGCCGATTGTGAACACGATCGTTGGCATGTTAATGTCCGGAAACCTGAAAAAGCCCTCGCCGCTCTTTTTTGTGGGAATCATTTTGGTTGCTCTGGGAGCAGCCGGGGTGTTGACGTACCAGCCAAAAAACATTGAAACGACTCCGACCCAGCCTGTTGCCAAGGCAACCGCGACGCCGAGCTTTGATATGACAACCGGTTTGACGCCGGTTTCGTTTCGGCAAGATTCAAAAGCGGATTCAAAGGCCGACGAAGCCGCCCCCGCGACTGACGACGAAGCACCCAAAGATTCTGCCAATGACTCTGAAGAAGCAAAGCCCGAATCAGAATCAGAGACAAATTCCGAATCAGAAACACAACCAGCACCGGCAAAGACTCCATTCAATGCGCTTGCCGTCTCGCTGTGTGTCGCGACAACCGTGATTTGCTGGGGATCATACGGACCGCTCCTACATCGAGGTCAGGTCCACATGAACAACAGTCGTTTGCGACCTTTGTTATGTGTCGGGTTGGCCTATTTCGGTGTTGCTGTCTTGGCGCCATGGGTATTGTTATCGCTGGAGACGTTTCCCGAACCTGGTGGCTGGAGCAATGTCGGCGGCGTGGTATGGTCGTTGGTGGCTGGCGCTGCTGGTGCACTTGGTTCGCTTGGGATCATTTATGCGTTCAACTTTGGCGGTAAACCAATTTTTGTGATGCCATTGATTTTCGGTTTTGCACCGGTCATCAACACGCTTACCGAAACCTTCTCGGCAAACCTGTTTGGTCAAATCACAACCAATTTTATCGTCAGCCTGGCAATGGTTATCATTGGTGCGGCGATGGTTTTGATTTTTGCTCCTAAAGGTCGCAAACCCAAACCAGCTCCCAGCGAACCTGCAATTACATGAATCGATGGGCGAGCCGTTTGAGAGGGCGAGCAAAAGGAACACTAATTTGCACTAACCTTCACTAATTAACGACTGGATTGTTCATTGCCTTTCCGAATTGGAAATTAGTGTTAATTAGAGAGGATTAGTGTTCTCTTTTGAGTTAGGCCTGCCGAGGAAGCAACTCATAAACCCCAAACGATCCGATGGAACCCAAAACAGACGAGTGCTACGTTAAAGCGATCGACTTGCTGCTTAGTCATGTCTGGATGATCCGCGCGTTTCTCAAACATTGCGAAGAAGCCGAAGAAGACGACGAACTGCGCGACGTTCAGCGGGCACTATACGATTACATGTTGGCGCTGGGCGGTCCGCTACGTGACGGCGACCATGCCAAATATCTCAAGCAAGCCAAGAAGAAACTGAAGAAGCTCAAAGACGCAAATGCGCTGTTCCAGGAAATTCAGCCTGAAATTTCATCGCATACGAACTTTCAGATGGCTGCCGCTTCGCTGAACAGCTCGGTCACCCAGATCGCAGAGTTGATCGAAGCCCGATCTCAACAAAATCAATAGTTGTTGTCATAGTAGCGTTCCTCTCTGAGGCGTGAAAAACTCGCCTCCAGATAAAGACCGAGCTTCGTGACCGCCAACCTGATTTCTGGCGGTCTGTTTGCGTTAGACGAACTGATCTACCTAACACGGCACTTGAAACGAATCACGCCGCCGGTATGAGGATCAACTGGATCGATGATCTCCCAGCGAAGCATCAATGAGTCCTCTTCGTTTCGTTCGTTGATGAAGTCGGCTTTGAGCGAGCTTTCGGCAGAATTGGGCACATACTCCAAACGGCGCGTCAGATTGTCAATGATCGTGACGTTGCCAATCTTCTTGCCGCTGAGATTGTCGTAACGAATTGTGAACTCAACCAACTCCCCCGCACGCGCGGCGATCTTCGAAGCGATCTTGGTTACCCGTAAGATTGCCGTTCCGTCGTCTGATTTGATCGACAACAGCTCTTGAACCGTTTTGACGTCGCGAACGATGACCGGCTGCGAGTTATCGACAGTGACTTGCAGTCCAAGTTTATCCTCCCAAACGGAAGCCGATTGCAGCCCAAGTCTCAATCGAGCCGACTCGCCGCTGGAGAACTTGCCCCAACGCATGAATGAAAGATTCTCGTAAGTTTCAAACGTGTTTCGAACACCAAACACACGCGTTACGTCTTTGTTAACAACACCGCGTGTCTGATCAATAAAGCCGCTGGCACGCTTGGAACCGCCAACACGTTGGAGAGCGACATGCTGTTTGGTCGTCGTCGGATCATCCGCGATTCGGGCGTTGGCAATAGGCGTTTTTTCAATAAACGCTCCGACGGGCAAATTGATGTTGGCTTTGAAAACCCCATCGACTTTGCGAACCGCGCCGAACCTAGGGGCGTAAATCGCCACCCGGTTGCTGGGGGTTACGATCCGGCGGCCATCGAGCGTATCAAAGTGTCCGATCGTGTCTTCGGTTTGCAAACCCATCACGTTGAAGTCATTGTCGACCTGCACCTTCTGATCCCGGTCGTTGCCATCGTAGACGTACTCATCTTTTCCGGCGTTGGGGTTCCACTTTTCATATCCCGGGCGCCGCCTCTTGGATGGCCGAGCTTGTGTGCCCGTGTTCAAATCATCTTTGCTCAGGTAGGGCCCCATGCCATAGCCTAGTGGCATCGGAAGAGCCGACAACTGGTCGTCTTGCACTGCCGGTTGATCTCGTCCAATGAAGCCGCCGTTGTCAGAAAAATTGCTTCCTGGTTGTTGGCTGTAGGCGACTCGCCGGGCAGATTCTCGCGACTTTATCGAGTTGGGAATCAAGCAAGTCGAATTGGCACCTTTTGGTACGTCGTTGCGAATCGGTTTTGTTTTTGAGACCGTATCAACCTCAGGTGACACCAGCGATATTACACCGCGCCTCGCCTGGGCAGTGGCGTTTGTTGATAGGAAATTCAAAACACAAACACAAACTCCAGCCAGCAACAAAGCCAATCTGATCTGCGTTAACATCCGGCTTGTCTTGCCCAACGATTTACTCAACGATCTATTCAGCGACTTGGATGGACTGATGTGTCGTCTCATGGCTTGTTACCTTTTCCCATTCGTAGTCGGGATCTTGGGAAAGCTGGCCCCAAAAACCGGTGGCAAAGCTGAATTCGGCTGACTCTCTGGACGCATCGGACGAATTGATTTTGGTATCGTTGGCATCTGCATCGGTTTGGCTGATGAGATTGCGGGCTCGATCGGTTTTGGTTCTTCAGTCGCCGGTTTAACAGCCGAAGGGATTGGCTCCAACTCAAACGGGACTTGTTCTGGGGCGGGCAGGATCTTCGGTGAAGGCGCATTGAAACCGAACCGCTCTCCAGCATCGGAGGGCATCGGAATTCTTGAACCGATGCGTAGAATTGCCATGGGGCGGCCCAAACGCTGGGCAACTCGAAGCGGATCTTCACCTCCGCCGACATCGAAGTAGGGTTGCTTGTCCTCCCAATGGCGATGGGGCAGGGCGGTTCTGGGGTCTTCGAGATAGACGACTTTGGTAACCATTCGTCCCTCGAGCGCTTCTTCAAGATCGCTTTGCGAAATTACGACTTGGATTGGAAACTCGTTCTCCAGCCCTTCTGGCGGAGCAAGCCGATTGAGCACCTCGACGGAAGGGTAAAGCTCAAAACCAGGACGGTTGGGAATGTTGGTGACCTTGAATCGGTAAACCGGACCGACCGTCAAACCGACCGATGTTTTGGAAGAAGACGTTTCAACATAACCGTCGCTGGTTCCAACTCCGACGAGCGATCCTTTCGGAGCGATCACGCGAACTGGTTGCACGTGGCCCTCAAGTTGCGGGTTGCTCATTCTGGCAATATCGGCGACCACTCCGGGCGCCATATCTCCACGCGTTAACTCATGATTCTTTGGCTGATAGGCCGGATTGTAGCCGTTGGACTGATACGCCTGAGCGACTACTTCGCTGGACTTGCTGCCAAGCTGAACAACGGCCAGACCGATCATTAAGGTGCCGGCAAACCAACGGCTGGCCTGGGCACGTCTCTTCGATTGTCTTTTGGAAGCGATGCCCATGGTAAGTTTAACGATCGAGTTAAGTGCTTTCATTTGCCTAACCTTGGTTGACAGCGCCACTTTCCCGTCACTCTCGCGAAGGCGGGAGTCCATGTGTTGCCCAAAAGTGGATTCCCGCCTCTGCGGGAATGACTCACGCTCTGCCTGATTCGAAAAAAGAGCCGCGAGAGCTTGCGCCATCGCGGCTCCTTGTTTCCCAATCGCTTTCTTTGACTAGCGGCGAAGCCCGCGACCAATCCGCTTATCCGGAGGGCAATGCTCTGGTAACACGCCACGAACCATGTCAGCCGGTGGCTGTCCGTTGTAATGTGGAGGTCGGATCGTGTTCTCTTCGATCAACACTCGATCAGCCGGGCGTGGATAACTCAAACCAGGCTTCTGCTTGACATGCACATTGACCCGTGGGGTTGGCCCTGGAATCTGCATCGCAGTGTGGTTGTGAATGTCGTACCGACGAAGCCCAGCGGGTCCGCCAAGTGGAATGTGCGGTGGACCTGGAAGACCAATGTTCGTTCCGGTGTACGGCATTCCGTAATTTGGACCAGTAACACCTGAAACGTAATCTCGGGTTCCGCCGTTGCCGCGACCGCCGGCCATCAGGCCAGCTGCGATGGCCGGATCAACTCCAGGCACTTCGAGGTCTTTGTTACCCAAACGAACGATGGCAAGGATTGAACCACGACGATCGGCTTCTGAAATTGGATCGACACCTGGATCAAGACGAGTGCTGACCAGAGTATCAACGCCGGCCAACGCCAACTCTTGATACTCGGGATCTGGAACGTAGATGACTTTGGTAACAAAGTTCGCCGCAGCCACTTGATCGAAGTCTTCTTGACCAAATTGAATTGGAATCGCAGCGTGAGCAAGATAAGCCGACGTGCGAGGAGTTGCCTTTCCAATTTCCAGCGTTGGGTACAGCTCCATTCCCGGACGTCCTTCAAGATTGGAAATCTTCAACCGGAAGATTCCGCCTTGAGCGAAGTTCTGGCGACCAGGAACGATCAGTGGCGTTGAATCGTAACGACCAATGCCGCTGACATCCCAAGAGACTTGCATCAAGTCTGGTTTATCAAACAGGACTTGAACGCTTTGGCCAACTACTGCTCCAAAAGGACCATAAGCACCTGCCGAAGCACCTCCGCCCGCGCCACCGCTGGCTGAGCGATTCAAAACGCCAGGACCAGGACCGCCGACACCAGGGCCGGGCTCCATGAGCATCTGTGCTGGAGGCAAATTGTGGCCCGCTGGAATTCCGGTGCGAAATCCACCTGGAAAACCAGCTCCAGACGTCATTGCACCCGGATACTGCGCCATTGCAGCCGTTGTTAACGTGGCCAATGCCAGCATCGTGATGCCCGTTAGAAAACGTGCGTACATCAGATTCCCCCCTCAAGGATTTTTTGGGCCAAGCAGTTTGTGCTATCGCACTGGTGCTGAGCTCGCCAACTCGCGCGAGCCGAATTGGCACGTGCTTTCAAAATTGTTCGATTGGTCAGTACACCCAATCCATTAATGACAGTTGCAAACTGACATAGACCAGCCAACACTCGGGTTCTAATATGCGACTCCCAATTCTGAAGCCGTTCACCAGCGCGTTGGACGCGGATTAGATACGTTTCTTTAGTTCGGCGATGCCCAATGCAATTCTTTGGAAAAATCCGCACATCCGTTTCATGAAGCAAGAATTAACTATCGCTGTCGCTTTGCTAGCGATCGGAGGACTGCTTTGGCTTTCCAGTTCGGGTTCGAACTTGCAATCGCAGCAAGCTAACAACGGTGCGCAAATAAACAGCAAACAGCGGCAACTTCCTCCCTCGCAATTTCAAACCACTCAACAGAATCTCGCCGAATTTGCTAGCGAAGAACGGCTTGGGTTCGAGAAAAAGAACTCGATCGTCCAAAACTCGATCGTCCAAGCCAGTTATCAGCAACCAGTAACTAATACACCGATCGAGAACGCGAACCCAAACTTACTCTCGACTGATGGGTCGCCGTTAGCTAATAGGGCGTACCTTCATCCCAACTCAAACCCGATCTCAGTCGACTTGCTAGCCGAGATCGCCAAAGAGATTACCAATTCGAAACCTTTCGCGCTTCAGCTTAGTCTGCAAGCCACTATGTTCGGCCAGAATGTTGTCGCCACTGGCGATTACTATCAACAAGGGCAGGGGAGTCGCAAAACCAAAATCGAACTATCGTTCGATCAGATGCCTGGCCAACCAAAAATGCTTCATCTCTGCGATGGCCGTTTCGTTTATACGATTCAATCTACCGGCGGCGCCAACGATGCGACTGGAACGACGAGCCCGTCAATGCAATCGCTTGAGTTTGTCGATTTGTTGCGAGTGGAAAACGCGGCCAGGGAAGAAGCCGGAGAAACTACAGCAATCAATCCCGGATTCGTATCGCCTATCGTATCGCCTACCGGTTGGGTTGCTACCGGCGGGATCGCCAGCCTGCTCCAACATCTGGCGTCGGGTTTCAATTTCGGTCCGCCCGAACCGCTTGACCCAAACTCCGATCGCATTCTTCTCCGGGGTGCCTGGGATGAAAACGCGCTCAAGGGAGTCGTCGCAGACCTCGACAGACGAATTGAACTTGGATCTCCCATTGAGTGGGAAAAGGTTCCTCTTCACATCCCCCACGCAATCGAGCTGGTGCTCACTCGGAAACCGAACCAAACCTACTTCCCCAGTCAAGTTTCTTTTCTTCGATTTGATATCAAAGAACATCAAGCAACCATTGAGCCAACCATGTCGCTAACTTTTTCAGCGCCACGGCCACTGACCAATCTGGCCGAAGGATTCTTCGTGGTCGACTCTTCGAACTTGGAACCGACTGATGCGACCGATCGTTATATTGCTCGCATCGAGTCGTTTCATCAGACTTTACGTTCCAATGTTGAGCAGATTGCGATCCAACGCAAACCGGCAATCGACATTCTGACCAAGTGAAATCAAGCGATAACTCCAGCAGGTGATCTCAATGCGAGCCGTCATTCAGCGCGTTACGCAATCCAGTGTTGTCGTCGATGATTCAGTAACCGGCGAGATCAAGCAAGGGTTGCTGGTGTTGCTAGGCGTTGAGAAAGAAGACTCAGCGGACGATTTAAAGTACACGTTTGGGAAAACAACCGGCCTTCGAGTATTCGAAGACGAAGCAGGCAAAATGAATTTGTCGTTGCTCGACATTTCAGGGCAACTACTGGTCGTCAGCCAGTTCACGTTGCTTGGCGATGTTCGCAAAGGTCGACGGCCAAGCTTTATTGATGCAGCTCCTCCGGAAGTTGCCAATCGCATTTACGAAGAGTTCATTTCGATGGCCCGCGCTAAAGGAATCGATGTCCAGACTGGCGTCTTCCAAGCCGACATGGCGGTGCACTTGATCAACGACGGGCCAGTTACAATCCTGGTCGACAGCCGTAAAAAATTCTGACTCGAAAGTGAGGCAGGGCGGTCTGATAGTGTTTCAATTCAGGACTGGCGCCTAACAGCCAACAAAAAGCACGTGGCGTGGATTTTGTTTGGCTACTCAGATTCAACGTTTGTAGGCCGTACTCTTGCCCGACTCGAGTTTTGCAGAATTGAAATGAAGGTTGAAGACACGATTTACATGATCAACAAGATGGTGTGCGATCATGCCAATCCTGTTTATCCCATCCGAAACCTGCTTGGACTGGATTGTCGCCTGCGCAGGAACGATCGGCCACGTTTTAACGGTGAATCGTATCGTGGCTGTGACCAGCATGGTCATGATGGTCGTGAGAAAATAGACTTTGGAACCAATCGGTTGCGGTTTCGGCAGGTTGCGTTTCGCAAACGCATTCCATCATGTACTCATCGCCGGCAATCACGAAAACTAAAACGACCAGCTTTGCGTACGTCATCACGTTGGCAAAACGATTGTTGCCAAAGAACTTTAACGCCGTTCCAAAGCTCTTTTTTGCCTTGGGCAACTTGCCTTCCCAGTTGACGGCATAGATCTCATCCAGAAACAGATGGGACACAAACCCCAGCACGACTGCCCAGGCTTTGAAGACCCGAATTTCGAAATCGGCCGACAGGCAAACCATAAACGTCACCAGCCCGGCAATCAGCGCCGCGGGGATACTGTGCCACATGCCTCGGTGCTTGGTGTATCGACGGAACAAACCGCCAACGCCAAATCGAATCAGGACGTACATGACTCCAGCGACGAATACCTTGTGTTCCGTTGTCAGCCCGATGGCATCCAAACGTGGCATCATCAACATTGGTGCGATGACAGAAACGAAAGAAAGCATCTCTCGTTGTGGGATGCCTGAGTTACTATCCAGGTCGGGCAACATTCCCGCGACGCTGCACAGACTTCCCGCAATCAAAGAATGAGCAATTGGAACATCAAAGATGAAATGGCCCACGCCACCAAGGACAACTCCAATCGCGGTGCTGGCGGTAATGTGCGTTTTAAAGTCTGCCATGAGTTGCTAAACCGAACTTCCTTATTCGTGTTTGCCGATCGCCGAATTGAATCGAACTCTAAACGGATCGTATCATCGTATTGTTCAGTCGATTTTCAAATCCGGTTAATTTCGATCGGATACTGAATTCTGCTGCGACGCATCATTAGAGTCACCTGCCAAGCTCAAACCAATGTCGAAACCAGACGCTAGCAAACCGTCAACTGTCGACCATCGTAATTGGCTAAAAGCGAGAACTCAGTGGTGTCGAAATCGGTGTCAGCTTCAATCTTGAGCTGAACGCTCTAATTGACTCTAATTCCTGCCTGCTCAATTGAATGGAATCAATTTCAGCAAGCTTGAACCCTTGAACCCGACCTGCTGTTGAACGGAAGTGGCAACCGGATGTTGCTTTTGGCTTTCACTTCGCAAGAATGCTTCGGTTTTAATATTCCAGTTTTGCTTTCAAGCTTCTGAAACTCACGGAGGAAGTTATGTCGTTTTACGATGTCGTCATGTTGATCGTACTGGGTGGCGCGGTTTGGTTCGGGTTCTGGAAAGGACTCGCTTGGCAAATCGCTTCTTTGGCCGCCGTTATCGTCAGCTACATCGTAGCGGTGAACTTTCGCCAACCGGTTTCTCAATTTATCCAAGCCGAGGAACCTTGGAATCGCATTGGAGCGATGTTGATTCTGTTTCTGGGCACATCAATTGTGATCTGGGGAATCTACGCACGAGTCAAAGGTTCCATCAAGCGAATGGAACTCAGAGGATTCGACCGTCAGGCCGGCGCGCTACTGGGCGCTTTCAAAGGCGGATTGCTGTGTATGGTAATCACAATGTTTTCGGTATCGCTGTTAGGGCAAAAAGCCCACGACGCAATTCACACCTCAAGAATTGGTCCTTACGTCGTTTCAGGCATCAGCAAGGTTTCAGGAGTTGTCCCCGCCGAATTGGCCCAGTACGTCGAGCCGCACATCGACAGATTTCACGAGCAAATTGGCCATACTGGACAGATGCCAGTCGGCGAATACCCCAATGCGTTTCCCCTGCCCGGAACCTCCAGCCAATATCAGATCGGTGGAGTTCAACAAAACCCCAATCAGCTTCCACCTGCACAATCAGGATATCAGGGACAATGGCAATGGCAGACTCCACAACAACGGCAGCCACAGCAGCAACCGCCGCGGTACTCCCAGCCAAACAACTGGAATCAAGGCTACACAAACCAAGGCTACACAAACCAAGGCTACACGAATCAGCCGACCAACACTCAGGGCGGCAATTTTTATGGCAATGCCAACCAAACACATCCAGCCACCCGACAACAGCCCAACAACAGCCCCTTCAATGGCGCTTCTCGGGACCTGCTTGGTGGTGCTCGGCAAGTGATCGGGGAAGCGGTAGGGGAAGCCGCCAAGCGAGCGTTTGAAGCCGGCGCTCAGCGCTAAACTTGTTGTTGCTAAGCCTGCGGTTGCCAACCTCAATCGCCGATCAAACCGCCGACCGATTTGCTGGCTATTGCGGAGAATCAGATACGAGGAACCGGTGCGCGTTTCGAAATCAAAAAATGCCTATTCCTCGGGAAACAGAGAGACCTAACCGAACATAAGAAACATTATCGGACGTTGAAAATAGGTGCTTTTTAGCCTCTCCCGACGTCCAGATTCGGCTATGAATTTGCTCTGGGTAGATCAACCAGCGAATCACGAACGGCAAAAAGTTCTTGGCAAGGATGTGACGATGAAGCGACTTTCGAACCGTTATTCAGTCGTCGCTGCGGCGGTGATTTTGATTTCAACTTTTGGCTTCTTCGGATGCCAAGTCGCTTCTCAATCTCCAGCCCCATCAGAGATCTTGAAAGACCCGTTGGGCATCGATCGGGCAATCGAAGATTACTACTTTCCGGACAAGAAACAGCCCAGAGCGACGTTGGGCTTCGACGCTCAGATCTCAAAAATGAACTTTGAGTAAGTGAGATCCAGCGATCGTGATTTGAACCGCCGCTGCAATTTTCTAATATCCGCAAAACCCGAATCCAGTTCGGCTTAACTGGCGGTTCGGTGGCTCAACTGGGTGGCTGGGGTCGGATCGCGCCCAGATCGTGAAGGTTCTGGTTTTGAAAAGCTGGGGGCTCGCTTTGGCTCGACCACCAGCCACCCAACATCTTGCTTGAACCAGCTACCAAATTCTGCAACCAGCCCCATCATCACGGGGCCTCGTCACGAACCTCTCCCGCCGGCGATTGATCTCGCCACCATCCGGTTGATCACGGGGCTCAACTGGGTGGCTGGGGTCGGATCGCGAGGCACGAGCGAGGAGCCCCCAGATCGTGAAGGTTCTGGCTTTGAAAAGCTGGGGGCTCGCTTAGGCTCGACCACCAGCCACCCAAAATCTTGCTTGAACCAGCTACCAAATTCTGCAACCAGCCCCATCATCACGGGGCCTCGTCAAGAACCTCTCCTACCGGCGATTGATCTCGCCACCATCCTTCGTCATCATTTTTTTCAGTTCTTCAGGCGTTGCCGAATCTTTCTTCAGCACGGTAACACTACAATCGGCCATGGTGACAATCGTATCCTTGCCAGCCATCTGTTTGAGGAACTCAGCGGTCGGTTCAAACTCTGTCGGCCTGGTCCATTCGACGGCGTTACCGGCACCGGCATCGACAAGCAAAACCGTATTGGTCATGCCATCGGTGATCGAACCGAAACGGTTTCCAACCGGAACCTTGCCAGGTTTCAATCGCTGGGTGCCAATGATTCCCTGTTTACCACCTATTCCAACAATCGTTGTTTTCCCAGCGGGCATTTTTGGATCCACGGCATAGATGGCCGGCATTTCTTCGAGCAACGCAAGATTATGGTCGCTGTCCCATGGTTCATTCAAATTGAATCTCTCGTCCCGGTCGTCCTGTTCGATAAACGGCAAAAGATGAACTCGCCAACTCAACAATGGTTTAGGCTTTGCACCCGCCGCCTCAGCTTCAGGGCTGATCGCATTGCCGCTATTGGGATCGTACGCCTGCCGACCGCCCCAAGCGGAGAATGCAAGGCATTCTTCAGGAGCCGCAAAAGCAAAAACATTGCTCGTAATTTCCTGTTGCTGCGCGTTGGCGGTTGCGGAAACGAAAACGCAACTCAAAAAAGCGAAAAACAGAAACGCCAGTATCGAAGAAATTCTCATGCCCTGCCCCACCTTATGTTTTTCAAAAACAACCGTCAGAGCATTGTTGCATGATTGAGCAGTCATTACAAATTTCTGCGAAACATGTTTCGCGCAACAAAACTCGCCAAATGCTCTAAGGAATTAAACGATTCAACTCAACAGTAAATGTTGAATCTACAGAGCCACCTTCAAACCGACTTTGAAAAATGCAAGTACAAAATCAAATCGCAAGCAAGTGGGGACATCACAAATGTCACTTCACCTCGCGTAGTTCCTCGTCCTCGGGCACCTCTTCGGCATCCAGCAAAGCCAAATGCTCCGCTTTGAACAAACGGTTCATTGCGAAACGAATGGGAACAAGCATGGCAATGAACACCGGAAACAGAATACCGACGACACTGCTTTTGACGACCCACAGGACTGCCAAACAAAAAGCCTGAATCGCAGTGAACTTGTGCACCTGGCCTTTGGGCACCGCTCGCAAATAGTGGGTCGTGGGATACTTCGACGGATCGGTAATCCACAACTGCAAACGCTCAAATAGCTGATTGCCTTTCATACTGGCAACACCCATGTAGAGAAACAGGCCGTAGAGTACCGCCATTGGCACCATGGCAAGCACATCAAGGAACAGCAGACTCAAACCTACAGCAATGTGGATCAGCAGCGGCGTCACCCGATTCTCAACAGTCCCCACCACTACCTCTTTGCCGTTCCTAACGTCGATTTTGTTGAGGCTTCGAACGTGGTTAAGCGAACGCACTGTAGCCGCGACCATCCAGGGAAGACCAAACATCGAGCAAACACCAACCAAGCCACCCACGACAGCCAGATCCAAGTGGTATCCACTACCCTTCTTCAGTTTGAATTCGGGATTGCTAACCAAGCGAACGGTGATGTTCTGATCGAGGTACAACAAGATACTCATCAATGCCGCAGGAACGGCAGCCGCAAACCAAACCCAAACGGGAGCTTCCAACGGATTAACAAACCACGGCCGGCCACTTGTTGTGGAGAATTCTTCGGGAACAGGTAGCGTTTTGACTTTCACGTCGCTCATCCAGATTGCCAAACCCGTCATCAGGATAATGGCGATCGCCGGCCCAAAATCGGCGAAGAACTCGCGCACAACACGCAGGGCATAGGAACTGGTACGCAAACGGGAAAACCCACGTCCGATACCGTAGGTGCCCAACGTCAACACCAACGCCAACAAAGCCTGATCATTAGAAACCTCTACAGAGCTGAAATTCTTGAGTACGTATTCGACGGCCTTCCAGATAAAAATAATGCTGATCAGCGCGGCGAATGTATCATCAGTGAATCTCGTGAAGTATCGGATCCAAATACAGGCGTCAGTAAACGCGAGCACCAGCAGCATTGCCATCGTCCATAACCCGACCCAAGCCAACGTTGGCAGAAATGGTATCCCCATCCGCATACAAAGGTCGTAGATCAGCGTCATGAAAATGATCACCGGGCCAGTACTGCCCAGAATGGTAAGCGGCTGACCACTGATCAGCGCGTACACTGTCCCACAAAGAGCCGTGGCAACCACCATTTCCATGGCGCCCAAAGCCCCTCCTGTGCCGTCGGACAACATCCCGCTAAACGCTACCGCGGGTGCGAAACACGCAAAGAACAGGAAGAAAAAACTCGCCAACGATTTGGCGTTAAGACCATCAGTGAAATCACTGATGTAAATGGGAGCACGACGCTTGATATCGTTGATAAAGCAGCCGAACAACCGGCCAGTCGGCTGCAACTCTGGCGGAATGTGATGATCCAGGCTGATTTCGGTAGCCAATTGCTTGTTGTACGAAGCATCCATCTCCTCCTTCGTACCGGCATCGTCAAAGCTCGTGCGGCAGCCCTCATGCCTCATCAGTTTCGAGAACTCGGCGACGGTGGCCATGTGAGGATGGGTTGGCTTATCGGAAAGCAGTACCCACACGTATCGAACTGGTACACCATCCTCGCCCGTCAGTTGATCAAGCGATTTTGCAAGACGCACGAACACCTGAATGTCCAAGCCAGGATGTTTGCATTGTTCATGAACAACAACGATGCCATTTTCGATGGAGTCGGGCCCCAGGTCGGCATGTCGGGAAAGTTGTCGTCTGACCTCTGCGGCTGCATCAGCATCAGCTAACGCGCCAGATGTCTCAAGTGCTTTGTGTACAGCATCCAAACAGCCATCGATATGTGTAGCCTCGACGTCCAGTAGGATGTGCGCTTCATTGGTTCCGGGGGTGTGAAAAAGACTCGACAAGGTTACCTCATCCAAAAAACAACCGACTCAAAAACAACCAGCGTCAATCCCCTGATCAACGCCAAATTGCTCAAGCCAAATACTAATCAATCCATTCATCCAATCGAGCATCCCCATCAAATGAATGGCGCTACGCTTGAAATGCGAATTGTAGTATTTCTAAAGACTTCTGATAGACGTAGTGGACTGGCCTACGACCGATCAGCGATGACGGAACAAGAACCGGTTGGCGCAAGGAACGCAAGAGTGCCGCGATTTAGGCAATCAAGTACCCGGTTGAATGTCTGGCTGAACATTGGGAGATGGGCCAGTGATTTTCTGCTCAAAGGCCGGTTTGGTGGGAGCTTCAGCGACTCCGCGAAAGCCATCAAACGCTTCGGGGTCGCCAACTTCGTGAATCCCCATTGCGATTTGGTACAGCCCGATTAGCAGCCTGTAGTTCTCTTCTTCTGTGTAGAACTCTTGATAGCGCTGACCGGCGGCGACCCGCATTGCGCGCAGCAAAGATTCATCGGCGCTGAGTTGTATGACTTTGGCAGCCAAATCGTCCGCATTTCCAGTTTGAAACGTCAAACCGGTTTTTCCATTGACAATGTTTTCGGCAATCGCACCATCATCGGATCCGATGACGGGAGTATTCATTGAGTAAGCCTCAATGATTGTTCTTCCAAACGTCTCGAAGGAAATCGAGGGAATGATCAAGAACCGGGATTCACCGATCGTCTTCAGGACTTCGTCTCGTTCACGTCTTCCCTTCCAGATGATACGCTCGTCTTTCTCCGCCGCCTTCCTGACGACTTCCCCAAGAGGCCCGTCTCCAAGCACAACCAATTTGAGCGGAGACTCAAGTTTCTCCCAAGCAGCCATCAAGGTCGCAATTCCTTTTTCGTGGGACAACCTGCCCGCAAATACTGCATAGTCCCTTGGTTTGGTTGATGCAACAACCGGTTCCATTGGATCGATAACGAAGTTTGGTTTGACATAAATTTTGTCAGCAGGAATTCCAGCTTCGACCAGCTTGGCTCTCGCAAACTTGCTTAGCGTATACATCACGTGAACTTTATCTTTCCACGGGTTGGCAGTTCGCAAATAGGCTTGCAAGCTTGCGACCGCCGTGCTTGCCAACCAACTGTTTCGGTAGCAGCGATTCAATGCTGCGGGGTAGGCGAATCGTTTGCCAAGACATTTGTCGCACGGCTTTCCATTAAGTACGCAGACACTGTTGGCGCAGAAAACGCGATAGTTGCGCAACGCTTGGACGACCGGGACGTCGTACTCTTTGGCAGCGTCATAAACGGCGACCGACATCAACGGAAACGTATTGGTGCAGTGCATTACGTCAGGCCGATGCTTCTCGATCAGTTGCTTGACATCATTGTACGCTTCCCGATTCCAAAACAGCTTGCTGAGCATTCTGGCGGTACCTAATTCTTGTAGCTCCTGATTGTTTCGCTCGTAGACAATGACTTCGTGACCGCGCGTGCGCAGCAACTCGACCTCGTCATCGAACGACAGGTCTTCACCACCGGTCTGTAGATACCGATTGTGGCAAGCCAAAATTTTTATTTGCTGAAAAACGTTATTGCTCAAAAGGAAAAAGTGCGTTCATAAACTTAAACTTGAAAATTGCGAGTTCAAATCGATACCAACGACGAACTGGCTGAGTAACGGTTTTGATTGATTGAATTCCAGAACCTCAACCCGGTCAGGCCAGTGATCAAAAGGTTTGCAATCAAAAGACTGTATGAGGCCCCCAATTCTTTGAGCGAGACTCCCCAGAGAGCCAGGACCAAAGCTCCCACGATGACGCCAACCACCCGAGGTGCAAATGCTTTGCGTGGTTGGCCAATCGTGTTGAGGGCGTGAAACGCTGGCAGACCGGCGGCTTGAACCAACATCGAGAGCGAAAGTACGAATAGGATATGAGTCAGTTGTTCGATCGGTTTGTCGTAGAAGAAACCGATCAAATGATCGCCAAAGAGAACGACCGCCGCGCCCAACACCAACAAGAGCCCGGCAAACCCAAGCGTCGATTTCTTTACTGAACCAACCAACTGATCGCTGGTTGCTTCAGCGTGTAACTTTGCGAAAACCGGCGTAAGCAAGTTGCTTAGCCCTCGGACAACAGGATTGCAGAGGCTCACCACGGCAAAACAGGCTGCAAAAATACCGCCCGCAGTCTCGTCGACGAAGAACACCAGCGTTGACTGCACCGCGAGCATCAAGATATCCATGATCGTCTGTGTCGAGAATATCCACTTTCCAATCTTCCAGTTGGAAACAAGAATGCCAGCTAACTCCCCGCCCTGCTCTGCCGTTGGTTCTGATGCGCGAAGACTCGATGTAGATGTTCGGGAACGCGAGATTGTTCGACCAAACTCGGCTGCACGGCAAATCAGCCAGACCGCGTTGGTCACGAAGCAGCTTAAACCAACAACGACGAAAGCCATTTCAACCGAAAGCAGCTCGCAGTAGCGCAGCCAAACCAAGCCGCCAAGCTGGAGTGTTGCGCAGATCACAGATAAGTACGTCGCCGGTGGAATTCTCAAATGAGCAAACTCGTGACGCCGTGAGAACTCGCGCATCAAATACATTGGAGTCGCGAAAGACAACGCTAGGCAAAGCCCGGTATAACTGGTTTGCGCAACCGAAGTAGCTAATCCGGATGCAAGGAACAGAACAAGCGCCAGACCGCCAAACCACGAACTGATCACAAGATGCCGTCGGGCATACCCCAATCCAGCTCCGACACTCCGGGGACGATCGCTGCCCAACTCGACGCTGCCTTCTGCCCTCTGTTGGCGAAACAAAATCGTGTAAGGGAACGAGACCAGCGAGTTTTGCATGCCACCCAATAGCAACATTACATACCTGCCCACTGCGTAGTATCCGAGGGCTTCAAGCCCACAGAAACTTGAGATCAGAATCATGGTCAAGAAATTGGTCGCGCTTTGCGTGCCCTGCTCAATAAGCGCAAGCCACTTGTCACCCAACTTGATAATAAGCCGATGCAATCGCCATCTAGATTTCTGAATTGAAGACATGGAAGCAGAAGAGAGGGAGAGCGAACGCCAACCTTGTAGTGATTAACAACTAATTAACTCAGGCAATTGACGCATATACAACTTTTCCAGCTTGGTTGGAGCGTATTCGTATTCAATCGAAATCCCAGAAATTAGGGGACATAGCCAGGAAAAACGGCGGCAGAACCCCGACAGGTCGATTCTCCCATTGAGCGAGTTGAACATTTACAGGCAAGTGCAGATTCTTCATATGAATCCGCTTGATTCGAATTAGCATGGAACTGGACGGGGCCGAGCTCCAATTTGCAGGATATGCCGACGTTCATACGAAACCATAACGAAACATGATCGCGCGGATTGCTAAGATCGCGCGGATTGCCGACGAATCCCTTGACGCTCATGAACGATGACTTCCTTTCAAATTTGACCTTTTCGAATCTACTGGGCTCTCTTTGGAGGCAGAAGTTTCAGGCACTTCTCTTTTCCCTGCTGATGTTTGGGCTGATCCTTTGTGCGCTTATCGTGACACCAAAAAAATATGAGTCTGAGGGCAAGCTATTCGTCCGGTTGGGACGTGGAGGTGTCACACTTGATCCGACCGCTACGACCAGCGAAACGATCATGATTCAGGAATCGAGAGAATCCGAAATCAACTCGATCATTGATTTCCTGCGGAGTCGAGGGGTTCTTGACCTCGTAGTGAATCATCCTGCCGACCCGGATGACCCGGAGTCACCGACAATTGGCGACCGGCTGTTGGATTCGTCTTCATTACAGGGATGGGTCCCTTCGGTCCCCAACATTTTCGGAGGTTCCGGCGCCGAAGAGTTTGCTGATGGAAAAACCTATGAGCAGCTCAAGAAAAACGACAGAGCAATCGAAGCACTCTATAGCTCACTAACGGTAAAGGCGCCCCGTAAAGCCTCCTCGATTTCAATCGCGTGCCGAACCGAGGCACCGCTTCTCTCTCAGCGTGCGGTTGAAGTTCTGATGAATACCTACATCGAGCAACACGTTAAGGCACGCCAAACCGACGGTTCGTTCTCGTTCTTTGAGGCCCAGTTCGAGGTTCAGAAGGAGCTGGTATCCAAGGCAAGCGCGGAGCTGGCGGAGTTCAAGAACAAGATCGGTGTAATGCGTATCGATTCACTTCGGTCGGCCACGCGAAGCAAAATCGCTGATACCGAGATGCAATTGTCCATCGTTAACACCAAGTACGCTGCGACCAAGACAAGGTACGATCAGATTTCTAACATCCTTGGTCAGCTTCCCTCTCAAATGGTAATCGAAGAAACCGAAGGGGCCGCCAACCAAGGCAGCGACTTGATGCGGGATCGACTCTACACCCTTCAACTTCAAGAACAGGAGTTGCTGGCTCGACTGAATCCCTCACATCCTCAAGTTCTTGCCGTCCGGGAACAGTTGGTCGAGGCCAATCGAATTATGACGTCTGAAAAGCGTGACAGGACGCTCGTCACCAAAGGCGTTAACAAGAACTTTGAATCGCTAAGACTCGATTTGATGAATGCCAAGGTCCAGACCGCAGCCGCCGAATCTGAAAAAGTCGTTTTGACAGAGAAACTAAAGCAAGCCAAAGAAGAAATGGTCAAAATCAACAACAATGAAACTCGATTGGCTGAGCTTCAACGATACCTTAACCGGGCAGAATCGAATTTTCAGATCTATTCGGAAAAGCGGGAAGAAGCTCGAATCAACCTTGAGCTCGACTCGAAGAATATCAGTAACGTCAAGATCATCCAGGAGCCGACGCTGCAGGTGAAGCACGTCAGCCCTCGATACAAGATCATTCTTCTAGCCTCCCTGTTCTGTTCGCTAATGGCGGGGGCGTGTCTTGCTGTTTTCCTTGAGCAATTCGATTCCAAAATAAGAACTGCTTCAGAGGTCGAAGACAGCCTCGGCATCGATGTTCTTACTATTGTTCCTTCAATGTCCCGACGAGAGCTTTCATTGTCGCGCCAATGCAATGAAAACTCGACAATTGGCATATCATGATTACAAACCAAACCCGCAGTTCGCACAATCCATCGCGAACGAGCAACAACGCAACGACGATCTATTCGGGATTGATCCATCGAATCCATTCTGCAGTCGAACCACTTGAGGGTGAGTCGATCAGCATTGGAATTGTCGGATGCCATTCAAAAGCCGGTGTCAGCACGATTTGCGCCAACTTCGCCTCAAGCTGCTCATTTGATATCGAACAGCCGGTCCTGGTCATCAGCACCAATCCCGGCGATACGCAATTGGACCGAATGCTCTACATCAAGTCATCATCCGGTCTCAATGACCTTGTTCAGGGAACGGTTGCGATGGCCGAAGTCATCACTCCTAGTCCGATCGTGAATCTGGGCTTGATCAGCAGTGGGCTTTCAGCTCGCGAATCACTATCGCCTTTTTTGGTCTCAAGATTTCCTTCGATCATCGCGGAGGCCAAACGAAACTTCCGAGTCGTATTGGTCGATCTTCAACCGGTTAGTCGATCCGCCACAACTGTGGCGTTGGCCAATCAACTCGATGCCGTCGTCCTGGTGGTAGACTCCAACCGAACGACCAACGAGCTAGCTCAAAACGCGAAACAAAGTCTCGAACGCAGTGGTGCCCGACTGGTCGGATCGATTCTCAATCGACACTCAAAGTGATTGTGGTGCGCCATGTCTTCAGTCGGACTCAAATCACTGGCAAACCAGGAAACGTCGCCACCGCTGCGCAACTCCAACCGGTTCATCCTCCTGATTGTGTTATTCTGCTCGTGGTTCATCGCTGCGTTCATTTTTTCTCTTCCAAACCGCGAGGGACCAACCTCGGCCCAGGGACTTGATTTTGTCGCGCAGTTGAAGCTGATTTCCCGTGCCGGGTCGCTGGTTCTTTTAGCGGTCGCCAACCTGCTTCTGATCCGCCGCAAGACGTTTGAAGAAATTCTTCCGCTCTATAGTGGCTTCATTATCTTCTTTTTTTGGAGCGCTGCGTCGGTTTCATGGTCCTGTCTTCCGGAAGTCTCGGCGGGCCAGGTTTTTTCCTACGGCGTGGTCCTGTTGCTTTCAGTCGCGGTAGCCCAATCGGTGCAAACCAGCGCTGACGTTCGGTTGATTTTATTTAGCCTCAACGGACTACTTCTAGTTCGCTCAACTGGGATGCTGATCCTGCATTTCGCCACCGGCCAAACAGCTATTTCGCGTGAAGGTGACTCGTTTATTCACTCAACCGAAGCCGCCGAAACTGCGGCGCCTGCAATCGTGTTGCTGGTCGGATGTGTTGCATGCCTGCGCGATCGTTGGATCAACGTGCTGCTGATTCCCGCCATTCCAATCTACCTCGCCCTGTTCTTGGTCGCTCAGAATCGTCTTTCGTTGGTCGCGACGCCATTGGTTGTCGGGTTGACCCTGTTGACCACTGGGAACAGGAGCATGATTGTCAAGCTGATTTTTGCGGGCTGCTTTCTCCTGCCGGCATACATGTTAGTTGACCCGGGTCTGGAATTTCTTTCCAAGACGGTTGGCTCAACCGAAGAGTATGCTCTGCGTTCGGATGATTCGGGCCAGACATTCTCCACCCTTAGCGGTCGTACAGAAATGTGGGCCGCAGTTTGGGAAGAGTATGTCAAGTCGCCGATCCGAGGGCACGGCTATTTCGTGACTTCTTCGACTGGCGAGCTTGATGTATGGAATGCGGTTCGTAATTACACCGCTCACAATCAACTTTTTCAAGTTCTCGCAACGACAGGAATCATCGGGCTTGGCATTTTCTTGTTTGCGATCTGGTTTCCACTCTCGCGGGTGGTTTCAGGTTTACGAAGTACCGGTGAAAGAAAACGCTTGGCAATGGTTTGCGCATTCCTGATTCTTTACATCATGATGTGGTCGACACTTAACTCTTCGTTTAGCGGAGCCTTGGGAAGCTGCTCAATCACTTGCTATATTGTTCTTGGCCTGATCATCGGCGGCCTGAGAAGAAATGGCGTCCCCTCCGAAGAACCGATCCCGAGATAGGACATTGAATCGGGATCAACAAGATCGGGCGACTTTGCTTGCCCACTCGCGCACAAAAAAGCACCCAAGCCAAGATGCTTGAGTGCTGGATTCGCCATCGACTCAAAGTCCATTTCATAGAAAAGGACTAGTTTTTAACTGCAGCCGCCGAGGCGGGTGCAGCTGCTGCCGGTACACCGACGCCGCCTCGACGAGTAGGTCGAACAGAGACGCTAACGTTCTGACCGTTACGCACATTGCGAACGATCATGTTGGCGATCGGTGTCGGCGGATACGCTTGAACATAAGCCGCCGCAACCCCAGCTGGCGCACCGTGGGTGAAATTGACATATTGGTTCATTAGATTTACTGCGTGAAAGCTGTCGGTCGCACCGTGGAAGCCTTGTCCGTTTACAGTTTGAATTTCATCGCCAACTTCCAAACCGGCTTGTTGAGCAGGACTGCCCCAAGTTACATCGACAACACGCAACGTTGTCCCGGTGTATCCGCGCACCAAATCCAACCGCATCCCAAAGTAATATTGGTTCTGAGGTGGAGCAACGTAAGGCTGAACTTGTGGCGTTGGTTGCCCGGCTACCTGCGGCGATGTTAGGACAGCTGGTTGCGGAATCGGGTGGGCGAAAGTTTGAGGAACTGTCTGGATGACCGGCTGGGCGAAAGTTTGAGGAACACTTTGCGGAGCTACTGCAATTGATGGTTGCTGATACTGTCCAACCACAGTCTGTATTTGTCCGTTGGTGATTCCAGTTGCTGCGATTGTGGTCACGATGGCTACGATTAGTGTGATCTGCGTCTTCATCTCAATTCTCCCTTTGAAATTTTAGAAGGCCGATGTTGGCCAAACTTTTACGGAAGAAGACTTTATCAAGTGGCGTGCCAACTTAGACGAGAATCTCGAAGTAAACCCCGGACTTCACCAAGGACCGGGGAAGACAACTTGGATTAGTAACAGTGTTTTGCGGATTTTGAGACGTATTCAATAGGGAATAAAAAATATAACAACTCAATCCACCAAGTCCGCATGGCAGTTTGAACTTTTTTTGACACCTAAACTGTCGCGAGATTGACACATAAGAATCAATTTGAATACCCAAGCGTTTCCAATTGAAACTTGAAGGCCTCGGATGCAATCGTCGCAATATTCGGTTTATGGAGTCGTTTGCGACAATGAAGCGCAAGACCGAATGGACCGGGAAAAACTGGGGCTGCGAACCGCTGGCTAGCGCCTTGCCGCGCACCGTCCTGCATATCAGTTGAAGTCTGAAGACCTAACCCGATGCTACGCTGATTGTCCCGTTTCGTCGAACACGCCGATCTTTCGGAATCGAGCGTAACGATGGTCGATCAATTCTTCGGTGGGCACTTCGATCAGTTCACGCAAATTCTTTTTGAGATACGACTTCATTCTTGAAGCCATTCCGTGATGGTCACGGTGCGCTCCTCCAAGCGGTTCCTTGATCACATCGTCAACGATGCCCATTTCAAGCAGATTGTTGGAGGTAAATTTCAAAGCCGTTGCGGCTTTCTCGGCGTGTTCAGCGCCCTTCCAAAGAATCCCAGCACAGCCCTCTGGACTGATCACCGAATAATAAGCATGCTCCAAAACGGCAACGCGATCGCCAACTCCGATTCCCAACGCCCCGCCGCTGCCGCCTTCTCCAATCACGACACAGATGACTGGCGTCTCCAATCGCGACATTTCGTACATGTTCTCTGCGATAACCTGAGCCTGGCCACGTTCCTCCGCACCGATCCCCGGGTACGCTCCCGGGGTATCGATAAAGCAGACTACCGGTAACCCATACTTCTCGGCCATTCGCATCTTGGCCATTGCCTTGCGATAGCCTTCAGGGTGGGCGCAGCCGAAAAAGTTCTCCGTTCGATCTTTAAAAGTTCGCCCCTTTTGATGCCCAAGAACCATGACCTTGATTCGGTCAAGCGTGGCAAATCCGACTCGAATCGCTCGATCGTCGCCAAACAGTTTGTCGCCGTGCAACTCAACAAACTCGTCAAATACCAGCGACAGGTAATCTGTAGTGTGAGGCCGATCTTTATGACGAGCGACTTGAACGGTCTCCCAAGGCGTCAGCTTGCCATAAATTTCGCGGGTCAGTTCGGTCATCTGTTTGTTGAGCGAACGAAGCTCCTCAGCCGCTTCGACCGTCGCTTCGCCGGCATCGATTTGAGCAATCTTTTCTTCCAGATCAGCGATCGGTTGCTCAAAATTCAGGTAATCCATGATAGCGCTTCATCAATTTTGGTGATCGAACTTCGAAAGCCAAGCCGGGTATTCTACTTTGAAATTGCCCAGCAACAACTTGCAATCTTGCTGGATGCCAGTCTCCGGTTTACCGTCCAGTCAGGTTACTACCGTTTAAAACCCTCTGGTCGTTTGCCCGGTCGAAACATCTGGATCGACTTGTACTCATGCAGAAACTCATTCATCGTTTTGATCCGTTTCGCAGGGTCCTTAGCCATCATTTTTTTGACTAGATTGGCAAACTCTTTGGTTGCATCACTGCAGGCTTCCAACGAAGGAACCGTTGCAGTGAGATGCTTTTTAAGAAGTTCGTCGGGCGAATTGGCGGAGTAAGGCGTCTTGGCAGAGAGCAACTCAAATATCACACAACCCAACCCATACACATCGGAAGCCGGTGTCGGTTGCTTGCGGCGGATTTGCTCGGGAGCCATATAGCTTCGCGTCCCACGGATTGCTTTGGGGCGCCCGCCAAACAACTTCTTCTTGTCTTCGACCGCGATTGAAAAGTCGATCACTTTGAGGTTGCAGTGCTCGTCGGTCAAAAAATTATCCGGCTTGATATCGCAATGAACCCAACCCTTATCGTGCATGTGCTGAAGCCCAAGGGCGCATTTGCGAATGATGATCGAAATTTTGGGTAGCATCAAATCACGATGCTCACGCATAGCGATCTTCATGTTTTTGGCATGGAACAATTGCATCGCAATCAGTGGATAACCTTGCTCATCGTGATAGCCGAAAATCTTGATCACGTTCTCATGGTCAAGGGTCGCGGCAACATTGGCTTCATGCTTAAGCTGACCGATCTCGTATTTGTCTTTGCGATAGTCCTTCATCAGGACTTTGAGCGCGATGCGATCCTTTTCACCGGTACGCATCGCCTCCCAGACTTGGGTCGTCGTTCCCGAGCGAATCATGCGCAAAAGCTGAAACGGCCCAATAAAGTCTCTACCAATCGACACAGTTATCCAATCAATTCAAACCAAAAAGTCGCCAATGCAACTTCAGTATTCTACTCCACTGGTGATTGAAACCAAGGTCAACCAACAGGTACGAATATTACGGGCTCAATCATTGAGCCTTGGAACAAGGAACGGGACATTTTCAGGACGGATTCAGGCCGAAAATTGATTTGAAACCTAATCTGAAACCAAATCGTTCTTATAGACGACTTGTTGCAAAAACAACGCGTGGGCTGGAGCCGTCTGCCCAGCGACTGAGCGATCTTTTTGGTTTCGGACCCACTGGACCCACTGGACCTCGTTCTGGTTTCGCCCAACTCGAATCAGCGTTCCGACGATATTTCGGACCATGTTGTAAAGAAATCCATTGGCTGTGATGGCCAGCTTGAGCCCGGGCAAGCCGTGCAGGACCTCCGACTCTATGTCGAGCCGAGTGACGGTGCGGATCGTGGATTTGCGCTCGGCACCCGTTGCTTCGAAACTTGCGAAATCGTGTTCTCCGATGAGGAACCCAGCCGCATCTCGCATTTGATTGAGATCGACATCGCCGGGCACAAACCAACTGGTCCGAAGCCTCAACGGATCCTGAATCCGTCCGTACTGAACATGGTAGCAATATGTCTTTTCAATGGCATCACGAATCGCGTGAAATCCGGGAACCGCTTCCTCAACACTCAAGACAGCAATGTCATAAGGCGTTTCGGCATTGAGCGCTCGAACCAGCGTCGCAGGTGGCAGATCCGATTGAGTTGCGACACTGCAAACCTGCGCCATTGCATGAACACCGCTATCGGTACGCCCGCTGGCCGTGATCCTGGTCTTCTCACCAGTGACTCGCGTCCAGCCTTCCTCAAGCCGCTGTTGAACGGTGATTCCGTTGTCCTGAACCTGCCAGCCAACGTAGTCGGTGCCGTCGTAAGCAATCGTTAGCTTGAGGTACCGCATGATGCAAATTGTCCAGACACAAGTAGCTCGGCAATCTGAACAGCGTTGGTTGCAGCACCTTTACGAAGGTTGTCACTGACGCACCAAAACGTCAGTCCGTTCTCGCAACTGATGTCCTTGCGAATTCGACCGATAAACACGTCGTCTTTGTCATCGGACGTGTTGGGCATCGGATACTCACCGGCTGCCAGATTGTCGACGACTGTAATTCCTGGGGCAGCCTCGAAGAGTTTGGTTGCTTCTTCGACTGAAATTGGCGATTCAGTTTCAACGAGAATGGATTCGCTGTGGCAATTTGAAACTGGTACGCGAACACAAGTCGGACAGACCTGAATTTCTTCATCGCCAAAAATCTTTCGAGTCTCGTAGACCATCTTCATTTCTTCTGAAGTGTAGCCTTCGTGTTTCGGAGAACCGATTTGAGGAATCACATTGAACGCGATCGGATGCGAAAACGCTTTGTAGTCCCACTGCTTGTCTTGGAGCGCGCTCTTGGTCCCCTCGATCAGGTCTTCCTGACCGGCGACTCCGGCACCGCTGGTGGCCTGATAAGTCGAAACAACGACTCGTTTGATTTTGGAGACTTCGTAAAGCGGCTTCATCGCGACGACCATCTGAGTGGTACTGCAATTAGGACTGGCAATGATCCCTTGATGGTCAGCGATAGCCTCCGGATTGACTTCTGGAACGACCAGCGGAACATGGTCCATCATCCGGTGGTAGCCGCTTTCGTCGACGACAATCGTTCCTCGTTCAACCGCCCATGGAACAAACTCGGCCGCAACGTCGTCAGGCGTACTGCCAATCACAATGTCGATTTCGTCAAAGCAATCTGGCTCGAGTAGCTTGATCGTGTGATCCTCGCCTTTGAATTGAATCGTCTTGCCGGCTGAGCGTTTGGAAGCCAAAAACGTAATCGTTTCGTAGGGAAAATCCCGGTCTTCCAACATCTGACGCACCAAGCGACCAACAGCTCCGGTCGCACCTGCAATGGCAATTCTCTTCTTCGACACAACTCACTCCAAAGGAAATCAATTTGATCAACAACCGCCATGATTGTTGAGTAAGCAGTATAAGTAAGCCGGAGATTTTCCGGAATGACTTAAATTGCCAGTTTGCAAGCCGAATGCCTGCTCGTGCACGTGAAGAAGAAAATTGCTGCGAGCAAGAACATGGACTCTCGCCTGCACCGGATGACGGTAGGTGTACGAGATTCAACTCACTTTTGCATTGGTCAATTGGTAACCCGACTAGGTTGTGATTTTATTAGCCGTTTGGGCGATAGCCCCGGTTGAACTGCCATTAACCGTGGCTATCGCCAAAACGGCTGATGTTGTTAAGGAGTGTTTTGAAAAAATCACAACCTCGACGCGTTAGCTAGGGCGAAGCGGCGCTCAACTTCGTCCTCGCTTACGCGTCGGGCTACCACTAAATGCCAAAGTATCGCCTTCGATCTAGCGCCATCGCAACCATCTATTTAGAGTTTGAGATTCTACAAACGCAAGGTTGCCGACGATCATGATCAGTCCAAAGGTCAACATGCCCATGCACAGTCCGATTCCCAGATGAACCAGCACTGCGATTGAGATCATCAATGGCCTAGTTAATCGCGGCCAAATCAACGCCGGATAGGCCAGCTCCCAAGCCAACGCCACCAGCGTCAGCAGCGCGGCCAACCACATGTGATCGGCTATCCAAGTCATGTCGATCGTTTGATATTCTCGACTGGCAAGCGAGTACCAAATGGCTTCCCCTGTAAACCAGGTCTCCCCCTGAAGCTTCCCAATCGCGGCAAACAGGTACACGATACAAATGTGAATCTGAATCAACCGAATCGCAATATTATTCCAGATCTGGGAGCTGATTGAGCCTTGGACTTCTCCCCTCCCCTGCCCTGCTTGATCAGCAACCGCAACAGCCGGATCGTCTGGCTGAGGCGTATCGGTTTGACGTCGAACTTTAGCCCGTCGCCAAATCGAATCGATCGACAACATCGCGCCTGAGTTTCCAATTGCAAGATACAAGCAGAGAAACGCATTGATTTGATCAAGCCCAAACAAAGCTCCGGTTCCCCGATTGGCATACGAGATGACCAAGAGCGCCGTCAGCACAGCGGTCCAGCGCGTCAGAAATCCCATCGTGAACATCAGAACAACGATCAGGCCGACAGCATGCACGGCCAATAGCAACGTCGGTGGAAACCAATCAAGATGACTCCAGCCAAACGAGTTTCCAAACAACACTTCCCGGTACTCGGGCGGCAACAATCCATCAGAGCCAAGAAAGGTACTCAGTTCCATTGTCCATACGGCATGTGTGTAGAACACAATCGAGCCAACAAGCACCCGCATCAATCCGAGGACCAGTGGGTCGCGCGGGCTGAACCAGAACTGATTCCATGCGCGGGCCCATCGTTTGAAATAGTTCACTGAGATACCTCCATGGCAGGAAGTGTCTCACGTCTATCAATCGAACCTGAACCATCAATCGAACCTGAACCATCAATCGAACCTGAACCATCAATCGAACCTGAACCATCAATCGAACCTG
>CALJOA010000061.1 GCA_937981585.1 uncultured Pirellulaceae bacterium
GCCATTGCGTTTTCCTTTTGCCTCCTCTGGGCACAACCTAAAATGAGTGCAATTGGGCGCTAGCCCAAACGGCTAATAAAATCAAAACCCAGTCGGGTTACCAACCAAGTCTACTGAGTCTCAGTGGCAATGATCTCGACCAAGATTTTTTGACGAGAATGGGAAGCTTGATCAAGGATGACTTCTACTCGAACGCCGAATCTCTGGCAGTCCGTGACTCGCACTCGAACATCTTGATGATCGGTAACGTGAGCATCGACCTGTGGAACAATCTTCAGAGGTGGCGCAAACGGTATATGCAATACGCTGCGTTGCTGATCGGGTTCAAATTCGACACGAAAGTAGCCGGCAACCGTCTGACGTCCTGCCTCCAGCGTTCTGGTTACATGTTGGATCAGGCTTGGGTTTTCCAACACTTGCTGGAGTATCAATTCGGGATCCGCGAAGCTCTCATCGTCCTGAACTCCGAGAAGGTGTTCGAAATTGGTTTCACTCATGTTTCATGATGTCCATTAAAAAAGGGGCAACCAAAGTTGCCCCCTTAAAGTAAGTTAATTGCGAATTGCGACAAATGGCAATTCGTTGTTCGGACTAGGCCGAAGCTGCAGATGCGGCTTTTTCAGCAAGTTCTTTGGCTGCATCAGTATTTTCCCAAGTGAAATCAGGATCGTTGCGGCCAAAGTGCCCGCCTTCAGCAGTCTTGCGGAAGATCGGACGGCGAAGCTTGAGGTACTCGATAATCCCCTGAGTCGACAATGGAAAATGATCTTCGACGATCTCGCAGATAACACTATCAGCAACAGTTCCCGTGCCTTCGGTTTCAACGTTGACACTGACCGGGTCAGCAACGCCGATCGCGTAAGCCAATTGGACTTCGCAACGAGTTGCCAAACCTGCGGCCACAATATTCTTGGCAACGTGGCGAGCCATGTAAGCCGCACTGCGATCGACTTTGGTTGAGTCTTTTCCACTGAACGCACCACCGCCATGACGCCCCCAACCGCCGTAGGTATCGACGATAATTTTTCGTCCAGTCAATCCGCAGTCACCGTGAGGGCCACCGATTACAAAGTTGCCCGTTGGATTGATGTGGTAAGTAACGTCGCCTTTGTTGAGTTCGGCTGGCAAAAGTGGCTCAACGATTTTGGTTCTAATGAACTCGTTGATCTCTTCGTTGGTCACTGTCGGAGCGTGCTGTGTGGAAACAACAACGGTGTCGATGCGAATTGGCTTGAAGCCATCGTATTCGACGGTGACTTGGCTCTTGCTGTCCGGACGAAGCCAGTCGACTTCGTTGTCGAATCGGGCTTTGTTCAATCGCGCCAGAATCTTGTGAGACAGAGCGATTGGAAGCGGCATCAATTCTTCGGTATCGTCACAGGCGAAACCAAACATCAATCCCTGGTCGCCAGCACCGTCGGCGTCAACGCCCATTGCGATGTCGGGGCTTTGCTGGTCCAGCTGAACCATGACTTTACAAGTGTCAGCGCCGATTCCGATTTCATCAGAAGTGTAGCCGACTTCTCGGATCACATCACGAACCAGTTTCTCGACATCCACATCGGCTTTGGATGTGATCTCGCCAGCAATAACAGCCAGTCCAGTTGTGACCATTGTTTCGCAAGCAACACGGCTGGCGGGATCTTGAGCCAACATAGCGTCCAGAACGCTGTCGGAAATCTGGTCGGCCAGCTTGTCGGGGTGCCCCATACTGACGGATTCGCTTGTAAACAGATACTTACCAGAGGCCACGGAACTCTCCTCAAACTTCAAATTGGTGTAAAAAAACGACAGAAGAAAATCAGTCGCGGGCGGAAAAAATCGCCTTGTTCATTGCCGGGCTTCGACAATACAATTCTACTAGTTTAGTTGGGAAGCGTCGCTTCCTCAATTGGCGAAATTAACAAAGCTGACAATCCAGCTACCGCTTTTTGCCCGATTAGCGTGGTTTTCGGCCAATGTTGAGATGCATCAGACAATTGCAGGGACCATTTATCCGGGAGCCAGTAAGAGCGCTCAGGTCGAGGTCCGCTGGCAAGCGATCGCCCACATCTGGGCTACGGATTGTTCGCACAGCTCGGCCAACCAACAAGCCCAGCGGCGCTTTGCCTACCCAACGGACGCGAGAACAGCGAATAAAACTACCAAGGCAAAGAGCCCGAGAAAAAGACCGATCAGAACCTTCCCAGGCGTGTCAAGTTTCTTGTGGTCAGCATAACCTTCTGGACAGCAAAGTGCCCTCGCCCCAACCAGAATATTCACAAGTGGGACAATGATTCCAATACACCACCAAGGGCTATACCCACAGTTGATCATCCGTTGAGCGACGATGAACATGAGAGCGCCAAGATAGATCAGAAGCAATGGCAGAAACAGCAGTACTGCACCTTCGCCGCCACCAGTCAGACCTACCAAGCCAAAGATAGCGACCTGATAAATAAGTGCTGCTAAGAACGTGTAACCGAAATAGGCCAGTCGCCCGATTCCACCATAATAACCGTTTGAATAAGTCGCTTTTTTTGGATTCTCGATAGCAACGGAAGGCGTTGCATAAGGGTTAGCGTCGTCGCTCATCAAATTCTCCAAGCTTATTCAAGTTAGTAGACGATGATCATCGAACCGCGAAACTGTTATCCACTAATCGTCTTGCACGCAGGTCCGTCATCATAGAGGAGAAAACTAGAGCATTCAAACCATTTGAATTTTGACAGGGGAAAGTAATCGAGTTGCGATTGTTGGCTCGTTTGTTGCTGATTTTATGCCGCATCAGAGACAGAGGTCGATTCTCTTGAAAGTTCGTTGCCCATCCGTCCAATCAGTTTGAAAACTGCGTCAACCGTTTTGGCCGATGCTCCAGCATGATTGACTACGACTTGTTGAGCGAGTTGACCACGGCGCGTGGCGTCGTCGGGAGAATCGAGACACCGAGAAACAAAACTGCGAAGCTCAGGTTCGTTTTTGACCACCGTTGCTGCATCGTTGACAAGCAGTTCGGTTACCAAGTCTTTAAAGTTCTTTGTGCGTGGCCCAAACGAAACCGGCGTCCCGTAGGCCGCAGGCTCAATCATATTTTGCCCCTCTCGCGGCCCCATGCTTCCGCCAACGTAAGCGATATCGGCTCGTCCCCACCACGCGCCCAGCTCGCCAATGACATCGATGATTAAAACTGGTTGTTCTGAGTGGTGTTTCGAATTCTGTTGGCTGCCTCCGTCGCGCCCCGAAGCGTAAGCGAAGGACGATCCCTCGCTAACGCTTCGGGTTATGATTTTTGGCGTTTTTGCTGGGTTATCCGATTCTAACGTGTCAAAGCCCAATTCGGATCGCAGCCGAGTTTCGATTCCAAGCTGTTTCAACCGATTGACCAACTCGCCGACGCGCTGTGGATGTCGCGGGGCCAAGATCAAACGAAGCTCAGGGTGTTCCTTGGCGAGGCTTTGATAAACCTTGGCGGCGATTAAGTCTTCTTCGAGTTGAGTACTTCCGGCCAGAAAGACCTGGTTGGAATCTGCGATGCCGCTGAGCCGGACAAGTTTCCTAGTCGCAGCGTTCTGGCGATCAGTCTGAATCCCATCAAATTTGACGTTCCCGGTTACCCGAACGTTTTCTGAGTTGCAGCCAAGTTTCACAAACCTTTCAGCGTACGAATTGGTTTGACACAGAACCAGCGACAACTTTTTGAAGCTCGATTCGACCAGCCAAAAAACTCGCCGATAGCCGCGTGCGCTTTTTTCGCTCAGTCGACCATTGGCAACAACGACAGGCACCTTCAAGCGATCGGCCGTTGCGATCAAGTTTGGCCAGATTTCCAGTTCCGTGAGAATAATCGCTGAAGGTTTAAGACGCTTGATAACCCGAGTAATGGCCCAAGTGAAATCGAACGGGCAGAAAAAAACATAGCATTCGGGATACTTTGACTTTGCGAGATCGTACCCTGTTTCGGTCGTCGTCGAGATCGCAAACTTGATCCCTGTGTCGCGAACGGCGATCTCCTGAAGAATCGAACCAAGCAAGTTGACTTCGCCCACGCTCACCGCGTGAATCCAGATCCAGTTGCTGGCGTCTTGAGAGTCGGATGCATGGAGCCTGCTGAACGGAGCGATAGAGCCGAACAGTTTTTGGCGCCAGCCTCGTCGGCTTTTTCCTCGGATGAATCGCCACAGCAACCATGGAGAACCCACCACGACGATCGTCGCGTAAATGAAGTTCAATAACCATGATTGGATTGGAAACACGGGATCCTTCCCGGAAAACAAATTCAATGGAAACCCGACGAGAGAGCGAGGCGGAGTCAGTTGTCGCTTCTGCCTCGCTTACGCGCCCAGGATGTGATGTTGTTACCCGTTTGGGCGATAGCCCGGTTGAACCGCCAGTAAACCGTGGCTGTCGCCAAAACGGCTGAAGTTATCCAGGAGAGTTTGAAAAAATCACAACCTCATCGGGTTACCGACAGTACGATCTGTCTTGAAATCAGCCTCGTTTTCGCATGCAGCACGATTTATACTTCTTGCCGCTGCCACAGGTGCAGGGATCGTTGCGTCCGACTTTTGCTTCGCGATTTCGGATTGGTTCAACCGATTTTTTGCCGCCACCGGAATTGTTGATCGCGTCTTCCTGCTCCTTAGCCATATCGGATTGAGGCTGATCCGGCGGGGCGACTTCGTCATGGCGGGCACTGGTTTCCATGAGCGTGTTGCTAACGAAATCTTCGTTGATTTGCTCCATTCGGAAAATCAAATCGGTGACGCGTTCACCAATCGAAATCCAAAGCCCATCGAACATCTTCATGCCTTCGCGCTTATACTCGACCTTGGGATCAAGCTGAGCCATGCCTCGCTGGCCGACCGCACTGCGAAGATAGTCCATCGCCAGAAGGTGGTCTTTCCAAGCCGAATCGACGATCTCAAGCAACACCATTCGCTCCATTCGCCGGATTTCGGGATGATAATGGTCGGCCACGATCGCTTCGAGTTTTTGCTCCAGTTCGTCCCGATCAAGCCGTTCGACTGGCTCGATTTCCAATTCATGGTCAAGGTTGTTCTTGAACCAGTTCGTCAGCGTGGCGGCTTGTCCATTCGCGTTTCGCAGAGGAACGCCGCCGGAATTGGCGACTTGATCGATCTGTGCCTGAAGTGATTCGACTTGTGTTAAGGCGACCGCCTGTGAGTCACGGCTTTTGCTAACCAGCAGCTCACGAATTTCTTCGCGTTGTTTGTTCTTCAGGTCGTCGATCGAGATTTGGGATTCGAAGCGTCGAGAGGCCCATTGGGTAAGTCCCTCACGGTCAATTCTTCCCTGAGCGCCACCAGAGGAAGGCACAACGAATCGGTACATGCCAGCCATGACTGGATAGACGGCTTCCTTTTCGTCGTACTTATCGAGTGCCCGTTGGTTTACCAAATCAATGATTTCTGCGGGTTCTAGGTCGCGAATCTCTTCTGGCAAAATCTCAATGCCGAATTTGGCGCCCACCCAAGCGGACGCGGTTTTGATTCCATAGTGAGGGTCCAGCATCTGCTCGGCTCCCTCAATCTTGGCTTTCTTGATCGCGGCCCGTGCCTTGCCGATCAAAAGTTCATCGACCAAGTCGCGGCCCGTTTGCTTTAGATCCTTTTCACGAACATTGATGTTCCAGCGCGAGTTGACAAAGTGAGCCAGCGCTCCCCAGTTCCATTCCGATTCTTCTTCGCCAAGGGCGAGGTGGACGTCGATCTGAGAAAGGATGTCGGTCTCAGCCGCCCGTTCGGCTTCGTCGATACAGATTTGAATCGCTTCGTCGGGTGTTGATTTTCTGAACAGTCGAGGATCGAGGTCAACCGTCAATTGCTTTCCAGCAAACCGCGAGAACGACTCAGCACCGAAGTTGTCGTTAAGGCAAGTGTTCATGTTGTTCTCGACTTGATCTTCGATCATGTCTTGAACGATCTCTCGGCAGCTGACTCCATCAAGGATTTGTTGGCGGAACGAATAGATACGCTTCCGCTGCTCGTCCATCACTTCGTCGTATTCGAGCAGGCTTTTGCGAATCTCGAAGTTGTATTCTTCGCGCTTTTTCTGAGCCGCGTCGATTCGTCGTGAGACCATTCGGGACTCGATCGGCACGTCGTCTTTGAAGCCGCCCATTTCGAGAACACGTTTAACGAACGGACCAGCGAAGATTCGCATCAGATCGTCGTCGAGGCTGAGGAAGAATCGACTGCTACCCGGATCGCCTTGACGACCACAACGTCCACGAAGCTGAAGGTCAATTCGACGAGCGTCGTGACGTTCGCTACCAATGACGTGCAAGCCACCAATCTTTTTGACTTCTTCGCCCATCTCGGCCATTTTGTGTTCGGCGTCGATTGACTCTACCAGTTCATTCCACACATCAGGCGGAACGTCGAGCCGTGTTGGGTAGGTGTCCTGAAGCCGCGCCCAAGCCATCGTTTCCGGGTTGCCGCCCAAGACGATATCGGTACCACGACCCGCCATGTTGGTGGCGATCGTTACGGCGGACATTCGACCGGCTTGCGAAACGATGTCGGCTTCGCGTTTGTGGTTCTTCGCGTTGAGGACTTCGTGCTTGATGCCGCGCCGCTCAAGCATGTTCCCGATGACTTCACTTTTTTCGATCGAGACGGTACCGACCAGAATTGGACGGCCTTTGTATTGAACCTTGTCGATTTTGCTTCGCGGGATTCGGTGCTGGGCGCCATCTTCTTTGTCAGCAAGAACGACTTCGGAATCGTTGTCGTCTTTGATCTTTCCGACGTAGTACTCGCCAGTTTTGAGGAACACCATGTCCCATTGATGATAGTTTTCGATTTCTTCAGCGATCGCAGCCCATTTGAATTTTTCACTGCTATAGATCACATCAGGATGTGGAATTCGCTGCATCGGGCGGTTGGTAGGAATCGCGACTACGTTGAGCTCGTAAATCTTGTGGAACTCTTCGGCCTCGGTCATCGCGGTTCCGGTCATCCCACAGATCTTCTCGTAGAGCTTGAAGTAGTTCTGCAACGTGATCGTGGCCAGCGTTTGAGTTTCTTCTTTGATCTTCACGCCTTCTTTGGCTTCGACGGCCTGATGCAAACCGTCGCTCCACTGGCGACCTTCCATCAAACGACCGGTGAACTCATCGACGATGACAATTTCGCCGTCTTTGACGACGTAGTTGACGTCGAGCTTGTAAAGCCCGTGGGCCTTGAGGGCGTTGTCGATCATGTGCGGCCAGTCCATATTTCCGGCCGTGTAGAAACTCTCGACACCCGCCAGTTTCTCAGCGTAACGAACGCCTTCGTCGGTTAGGGTTGCGGTGTGGTCTTTTTCGTTGACTTGGTAGTGAACGTCTTTTTTGAGCTGAGTCGCGATTTTGTTGGCTTCGAAGTAACGAGCCGGGTTTTGGTGAGCCGGGCCAGAAATGATCAAAGGAGTTCTGGCTTCGTCGATCAGGATGTTGTCGACTTCATCGATGATGGCAAACGCCAACGGTCCTTGAGATTGCTGACGTCGTTTGTCGAATCGATCGTCACCACGGGCCGCCGGTCGCATGTTGTCGCGAAGATAATCGAATCCAAATTCGTTGTTGGTTCCGTAAGTGATGTCGCGCGAGTAAGCTTCCTGGCGTTTGTCGACTGGCATGTTGCTTTGGATTGCTCCAACGGTGAGGCCAAGGCCCATGTAAAGCGGAGCCATCCATTCCATATCACGACGGGCAAGATAGTCGTTGACGGTGATGACGTGGACGCCTTTGCCAACCAGTGCGTTGAGGTAGGCCGGCAACGTCGCAACAAGAGTCTTACCTTCTCCGGTCACCATCTCGGCCACCGCACCCGAATGCAACACCATGCCTCCGACCAACTGCACGTCGTAGTGACGCATGTCGAGGAAACGCTTGCCTCCTTCGCGGCAAACGGCGAAGGCTTCGATCATGATGTCGTCGGTCGTCTCGCCGTTTTTAATTCGCTCTTGAAAGGAAGCCGTTGTCTCGCGCAACTGCTCGTCGGTCATCGCTTCGTAGGTCTTTTCAAGCGCAGTAATCGCGTCGACTTTGCCTTGAAGCTTTTTCACGTACCGCGCATTGGAGGACCCGAAAATTCCGGTCACTCCTCGTTCGAATCCGGAGACCAGATTGCCGAAAAAGTGGGTTGTCGAATCCCAGAGTCGTTCCAATTGTTCCATGGTTTTGGTTCCGCAAGATCCGAAAAAAATTCGGATTGTTTTCTTATGATTTCGAGCGCGATATTACTGCCGTCTGGATTGATCCAGCCGCCCGCAATTTTGTCAGGTTGCAGGCATTGAGGCGCAGGGCGTTATGGTCGATCTGCTCGTAAGGTGTGCCAGTCTACTTAAGTCGATTTCTGGTAACAGATTATAGGTAGCTTCGAACTCGGTCAACGGAGATTGGGCGGAGATTGAACTTGGAACGCCCTTGGTTTTTCCGTTTCAAAACCATGTTTTGTCAGTCGCCGTCAGGGATTCGAGGCTTATCCTCCCTTAGTGGCAACTTACGTGCCAACAAGGTTCACCGATGACCGAGCAAATCCACTATTTTCGAAATCTATCTGCAGTTTCCGCGAGCCAGATTACGGCCAACTGGCCTGCAATGGTCGTTTCGGCGCGGTCGACAACAATCGCCCCCGCTGCATTGAAAGTTCATGAAGCGTTAAGCTGAAGGCTTGGATCTCCAAGCCGCTGCTACCCAATTTCCTGTCACCCATCTCCTTAAACCAAAGACGTCCGTGTCGAAGCAACAACCTATCAAAAAGAAGCCAGTCACGACCGACATCCAAGGCAAAATGATTCTGCTGGGGACCGGGACTTCGGTCGGTGTCCCTGCCATTGGTTGCGGCTGCCCGGTTTGCCAGGGCGGCGATCCGAAGAATCAACGTTCGCGAGCCAGCGCGATCCTTGGGCTGCCCGAAGGCAATTTGTTGATCGACACTTCTCCGGATTTGAGACAGCAGTTGCTACGCGAAAGAATTGGGATCGTTGATTCTGTAATCTATACCCACGAGCACACCGATCATGTGATGGGTTTTGATGATCTGCGACTGTTTCAGTTTTATCTTGGACATCCAGTTCCGATCTATTGTAACCAAGCCGTTGAGAAACGTTTGAAAGACGCGTTTGACTACGCGTTCAATGGCGGCTCGAAAACGCATCGAGGCGCGACCCCCGAAGTCGATCTTCATTTGATCGATACGGCGCCGGTTGACATTCTGGGCGTCACCGTGGTCCCTATTCCGCTCAAGCACGGCCCAAAATTTGATGTGCTCGGTTTTCGAATCGGCAACGTTGCCTATTGCACCGACGTTGGCGAAATCCCTCAGTCGAGCTGGCCGCTGCTGGAAGGGCTCGATACGTTGATTTTAGATGCGCTCAGGCCCGAGCCGCACGTGACGCATTTTTCGATCGATCAAGCGGTCGAAGTCTCGCAGCAACTCAAGGTCAAGCAGACTTATTTTACTCACTGCGCCTGCGGGGTTGATTACGACACGGTCAATGCAGCCCTGCCTGAAGGGATCGAGGTCGGCTACGACGGCTTGCAGATAGAATTGACGTAGTCGAGTAAACCGATAACCCTACGCTTACACATGAGTCTAGATGCTTTGCCTCCTCGAGGCTGGCAATGTGCGGTTTGAGATTTCACATGTTGGCAGATTTATGCGCGAGGCTTGGGCGTTTAGCTTTTACCACCGAGCAAATTCATGTAGTCGGTAGTAATTCTCAGGACTTCGTCGAGATAGAAAGTACGCTCGATCTCTTTATCGGGAACCATCTGCTCGTCGATGATCTTGTCGTCTTCCTTGTCCGAATTGAGTTCCTTGCGCCGGGCCAAAAATTCCTCTTCATTAAGTGAAACAGTCTTGAGCGCTTTGAGCTCGACGTACTTGGCGATTTTCTTGATCTCTTTCTGGAAGTCCTCCGACTCGTTCATCCGGCTGGCGGATTTGTCTTGAAGCATCTTCGTAATTTCGGGGCGACTGAAATCGTAAGCCGAGAACGAAGCACGAGGAACTCGATCGAACTCAACTGCGAAATCAAGATCGCCTTCTCCGACCGGCATCTTGTCGGTGATTGACGGAAGCACGATATCGGAGAGAACTCCGCGCTGTTGGGTGCTATCGCCATTAGGTCGATAGAACTGCTGAGTCGTAATCTTCAGCGCGCCGAACACGTTGGGTGGATTCTTGACTCGGTAAAGAATCTGGCTGAGGTTGACGAGGCTTTGAACGGTTCCTTTTCCATGAGTCGTTGTATCGCCAACAACCAAGCCACGTTTGTAGTCCTGGACGGCTCCGGCAAGAATCTCGCTGGCACTGGCGCTGAACTTGCTGGTCAATACGACAAGCGGTTTGTCCCAAGCCATTCCTCGATCTTCGTCGTTGAGCTCTTCAATTTCGTTGTACGGATTCTTGACCTGAACGACGGGGCCAAGGTCAATAAACAGTCCGGTGCAATCGATCGCTTCTCGCAGGCTTCCACCTCCGTTGGCTCGTAGATCCAGCACGACGGCATCAACATTTTTCTCGTTGAAATCATTCAATATATTCCGAACGTCGGTCGTTGTACGACGACCACCAGCCCCTTGACCGCCCATGTCGGCGTAGAAACTGGGCAACTCGATGACTCCGATTTTGTTGGGAGTCCCGTCTTCTTTGGTGCCTTCTTCGAAGATCGTCGCGTGAGCCGCGCTGTCTTCGAGCTTGATCTTTTCACGAACAATTAGAACAGTGTGCGGCACGCTGTCGTTCTCTGATACGACCGATAGCCGTACCACAGAACCGGCTTTGCCCCGAATCATCGCAACGACATCGTCAAGCTTCATTCCAGTCGCATCGACGAAGTCCGAGCCGTATTTGTTGAGCAACGTTCTATCAAATCGCTGGATCTCTTCATCACCCTGCCCTACCGCTACGATTTTGTCTTCTACTTCTAGCCCGCCTTGGGTTGCGGCAGCACCACCGGGCACGATGTTCTTGATCACGGTATAACCGTCGTCAGTCATCTGGAGCGTTGCCCCAATGCCTTCGAGCTCCAGTCCCATCACGATCAGGAAGTTCTCGAAAGAACCTTTGGAAAGATAAGACGTGTGTGGATCAAAGCTGTTGGTGATCGCGGTGATGTAACGCTCGACAACATCTTCGCTGTCAATTTGGTGCATCCGGCGCGAGAACGAGGTGTACCGTTTTCGCAATGTTTCTTTGGGGTCGGTTTTCTTTTTTGGTTTGGCGCTATCGTCTTTCTCGTTGTCTTTTTCCTTCTCCTTAGCCTTCTCGGCTTCCTCTTCGTCCTTGTCGCCTTTGAGTACGAGCAAGCTATATTTGATACGCTTTCGCCAACTCTCTTTGGCTTCTTCAACTGTGGTAGGAAAATCAAGTATATCCGGGTCGGTCACCATCTCTTCGTCGAGGGTGTAATCGTGATCTACATCGATCAACTCAAGTGCAACTGAGGTTCGCTCGTCAACTCGGGTCAGGAAGCGATTGAAAACCGCGAAGGCCGCCGAGTAATCACCAGTTTTCATCTGATCGTCGAGCTGATCCTTGTACTTGGAGAACTCGTCAATGTCGGACTTGAGAAAGTAAGCCTTCAAGGGGTCTAAATTCTTGATGAACATGTCGAACGCACGCATTGAGATCGTGTCATCGAGTTCGCGACTCGAAAGATGATCGTCCTGCATCAGCTTGGCAACCATCTTAGAGACAAGCACTTCGTTGCGTGTTGGCTTCTCCAACTCTGACTGTGCGGTCGCAACCGTACTCGAACAAATCAGGCAAAGGCTGCAAAAAGAAATGATGATGCAAAGCGAAGTTTGACGAGAGACTTTAACGAACATCTTGGGTCCAGTCATTGTTAACAGTGGATGCGATTGGCGCCTGTGGCTAACTTGAGTCAGCACTCATTTGGCACGCAACTGCCGCATTTTAACATGTTTAGTAGAAGAATACTAAGGCTTGGTCAGTTCGGGGGCAAGATCGATCAGTTTCGGATGCCATTGCGGAATAAGAGTTATATTAACTTGGTTTCCCCGACTTACGCGGCAAGCAAGCGAGCTTATTGCTGTTAGCATATCAACGTCGCGTTTGAAATCCGGTCTTCAGACGCCCTTTCTGTTTATCGACGTACCCAGATCAATAAATTATACTATCGCCGATAGTGAGAACCCAAACCGTTGAGAAACTAACCAAATAGTGCCAGCTTTTTTAGTAATGAATGCGGGCTCCAATGCCGGGGCGCGTTTTGAATTGATTCCCGAAGAGAAAAATCTTCTCGGCCGCGATTGGCAATGTCGTATCGTGTTGAATGACCCTCAATGCTCGCGCGTTCATGCAGAGATCTTTCGCAACGAAGACGGCTGGTGGCTCAGGGACAACAAGAGCAGCAACGGGACGTACGTCAACGGACAGTCGGTTGACCAAGCTCGATTGATTGAGGGAACTGAAGTTCGAATCGGTGCCAGCTCGTTCTCTTTTTCAGAAGCGCTCAAGAAGACCGGTGCAAAGAAATCTTCCGGGCCCTTCGAGGGTGATTCGTCTCAAGAGAACAAGACAACTGGCAACTTGACGATCGTGCTCGACAAGTCGATGAATCCCAGAGAGACCGGGCAGTACACGCTTGATTTTCTCAAAGGCCATAATTGGGGGCAGGACTTTTTCTTCCTGTTTCAGCTGAGCGTTAAATTGCTGTCCGTCGACGAGCCGGAGAAGGTTGTCGAGATTTGCATGAAGCGTTTGTTCGATCGAACGGACGCTTCGGTCACCGGGTTTCTGTGGCTCAACGATGACGGAAAGTTGACTCCCAAATCAGTCTTTCCAACCGATCGTGCTGACAAGCTCGTGTTGGATCCGGATCTGACCCGGCGCGTCGTGACGCAGAAACATGCGATTCGCATTGAGCACGACAAGACTGAGGATCGAGCCGATTCAATTTGTGTCCCTCTGATTAGCGGAGACGAGGTCACCGGCGCGATTCATCTTTATCGTGACGATAAACCGTTTCACAACTCGCATTTCCAGTTGGCCTGCGCGATGTCCAACATCATGGTTCGTTCTCTCAAACGAGCCAACAAGCACACTTCTCTGGCAGCCGAGCACTCCCGGTTGGTCCAGAAGTCGGCGGCTTCGGACGAGATGAAGGGCGAAAGTCCGTTGATGCTGGAGCTTAAATCAAAAATTACTCGCGTCTCCAAAGCCGCTGGCTGTGTGCTGATTCGGGGGGAAAGTGGAGCCGGTAAAGAACTGGTTGCTCGGGCGATTCACCGAGCCAGCCCTCGATCTGATCGTCCGATGCTCAGCGTCAACTGCGCCGCGATCCCCAGAGACTTGATGGAAAGTCAGTTGTTTGGGCACAAGAAGGGTTCGTTCACCAGCGCCGACCGCGACCATATTGGCTGGTTTCAACAGGCTGACCTGGGGACTTTGTTTCTCGATGAGATTGGTGAGTTGACGTTGGAGGGTCAGGCCAAACTGCTTCGTACGCTCGAAGGTCATCCGTTTCTCCCCGTCGGAGGTACCGAAGAGGTGAAGGTTGACGTGCGAGTCATCTGTGCCACCAACCGGGATTTGAAAGAGTTCGTCAAGGAAAAACAATTTCGGGAAGATTTGTTTTATCGGCTGAGTGTTTACGAATTGATTCTTCCGCCACTACGTGACCGCGAAGGCGACATTCAAATGTTGATCGACTTCTTTCTCGATCACTTTCGAACCCAACACGGCAAGCCGAACATCAAGCTTTCAAAAAAAGCGAACGCGAAACTCTTGGCTTATCAGTGGCCAGGCAATGTTCGACAGCTTCGAAACATTATCGATAGCGCAATTGTGATGGCTGAGGGTGACGAGATTCAGTTGAACGATCTCGGTATCCGCGATGCCGGAGACGGTGAGCTGGAAACGCTTCGTATCGATCATTGGGAGCAGAAGCTGATCAAGGACGCGCTCAAGCGAACGAGCAACAGTGTTCCCAAGGCAGCAGAGCTATTGGGCATCAGCCGTGCGACGCTTTATCGCAAAATCGACGAGTACAAGATCGAGCGATAATCAATCGGCCAACACTCAAGAGTACAAGCTCGAAGCGCCAGCGAGTGAGTTTATGCTTGTTGGAATCCCCGCTCGCTGGCGCGTCGAGCTTGTATTTTTATATGCCCGTAGACTCCTTGTTCTTTCGCATCAAGGAACCACGCACTCACTTAGGTCAGTGTTGGTTGGTGCTTGGTTTAGACAGGATTTACAGGATGTACATGACAAGAGTCCCTCATCCTGTCGATCATGTTCATCCTGTCAAATTTCCTTTCTGTACTTCCTTTTCACACTCGCACAGTCCAGTTACGAAGCCTTCCGAATTCCGTCTCCAACGACTTCTGCTTTACCGGTTCGATTAGCGCCGCGAACTCGTTTGAGCGGAAATGGAATCACGCGCCGTGGCGCTCCTGATTCAGATTGCATTCCTGATTCGGGTTGCGAGTCCGACTGCGAAGGCGCGCTCATGTTCGTGCTCATGGCAGTGGCGTCTCCAGACGCTCCGCTGCCTGCACTGCCAACTGGGCCTCTGTGTTGCTGAGGTCCTCCGCTCAGAGGAGACCTTCCATTAGGTTGTCCGCCCCCTGAAGGAAGTTCCTGCAAGTTCTTGATGTAGATATCCTGTTGTGGGAACGCGATCTCGATCTCTTTTTCGGCAAACGCAGCATTGATACCCATGTTCAGCTCGTGAAGCACTTTTGCATAGACTTCGCGGTTAGGGATAAAGACGCGCAGTTCAAAGTTCAGCGTGCTGTCACCGAAACTCTCAAACACAACTTCCGGAATAGGAGTCTCATTGATCAGTGGGTGTCGCCGGGCGACTTTCAGTAGCGTGTCGTGAACCAGTTGAGTGTCCGAACCGTACGCCACGCCGACTTTTAAAATCACACGCGAGGTGAGATCAGTCAAAGTCCAGTTCATCACGTTCTCGGTGATGAACTTTTTGTTGGGAACGATCAACTCTCGATAGTCGCGGTCCATCACTGTCGTGGCTCGCAGTTGCATTCGCGTAACCGTTCCGGTCGTATTGTCAACGGTCACAACATCACCCACGCGAATCGGTCGTTCGATCAGAATGATCAGCCCCGAAATCACGTTGGCAAATATTTCCTGAAGCCCGAATCCCAATCCAACCGTAAGGCCAGCGGCTAGCCATTGGACTTTCGACCACGAGAAACCGATGATCTGACACGCGGCTAGCAATCCCATGATCGCCACGAGATACTTGACCACAAAAGAGATCGCGTATCGTCCACCTCGATCCAGCGGCAACCGATCCAACAGCGTGATCTCAAGCAAACCGGGAAGATTGTTGCTGAGGATAAAAGTCAGAATCACGATTCCGGCTGCCAGCAGGATATGACGCAATGTAATCCACTGAGTCACCCCATCAGGCATGCTGGTTTTGTAGACGTGCCAATCGTCGAGGTAGCCAAACAGGGGCAGTACGTTGCCCCAAATTTGCCACGCCACAACGACCATCGCCACCATCGAGGTGGCTCGCAAGAGACGGTTGACTTGTTTTGAAATTTCACCGATGTCAATCGATTCGTCGCTATTGATCTCGCCTTCATCGTTGCGGCTTAGTTGGCGAAGCTTGATACTGAACTGGGCGATCAAAAGCATGCGGCTAATGAAGCCGCCCACCATGGCGATCCCAACCATCAACAGGATCGTCCAAAGCGCTCTCCAGCTCATCTGAACGGAGGTAAAGTGATATCCCGCCGCCGACATGACTGCCAATGAAGCCGGAAGCATCGGTAGAAACCAAAGCAGCAGGTCTGCAGTCGTTTTCCGTTTTCGCCGCCAATCTTCATCTGATTCGTGCAACCAGATTCGTAGGCCCTTCGACGTTTGCCAAAGCCCATAGGTGACGGCAGACATGGCCAAAATGAACAGGACTCGTCCCAGCGAACTGTTCCATTGTCCGCCATCAAACGTTTCCAGCGCCGTGTAGAGAAATCGCAATGGCAGCCAAGCCCAAACGATCATCTGGACAGTCTTTAACAAACCATCGCAAAGCGTTGGTGACCAGCGAAAATGTTTCTCGGCAATACCGCCTGGACGAAGTGCTCGGCCAAGGCAAATACCAACGAACAGCGGTAGGCACAGCAATCGCATTGCCCGAGAAAGTGCACCGGGCAGCTCACTCAGTTCGTAGAATGTATTGAATTGATAGGCGATGAATCCGATCAGCAGCGGCAGGATCGCTCCGCCGATAATCGTATGTCCAAGGCTGCGAAACAGCGGCCCGTACTGTGAAAATATTTCGATGTGCCGACGGAGTTGCTCGTTGGGGCCCGATTCGTTGAGCTCCGAATCCTGAAGCTGCACAACGAGTTCGTCTTGAGTTGGACGGTCTTCAAGCAGACTGTCGACGGGGCTAACCGAATCAACGTTGGGATCGCTTGTCGGCTGGTTGGAGGCGTCATCTCTTTGGTTTGGGCTCACGAGTTCTCCCTTAGTCGCTGGGAGACAAACAATAGGCAGAGCAGAACAAGTCCTGCCAGCGCTGACTCTGAGGGACGACGAGTGATGCGATCGGTTGCCGAATCAACAAAGCCTTTCCATCGGTCAGGCCGGCAAAACGAAGCCATTCCCTGAAACGATTTCACCAAGTCGTTGCTTTGGTTTTGAAAGCGTGCATTGGTGCGGGTCAGGTTAACGCTGGGAGCCTGCCAGATTGGATTGGCGCTGCGGATCCACAGCGCTTTGTCATCGACAAAACTGCGCATATTGCCGATCGACTTGATCAGTGCGATATGCTGAGTCTTTTCGTCCTTTAGGGCAGCGCGATAAACTTCGTAGTCTTCGTTCAAGTCGTCCAGCAGTTTGATCCTGGATTCGACCAACTGCCTAGCCAAAGAACCAAATTCTCTATCTGGCTGTTCGGGGAAATTCTGATCCAGAAGTCCAGCATGGCTTTGTTTCCAGAGCTGACCGACAACCGTCGCGACCGTCGGAATGTCCTGACGGTCTTTCCGCCAACCTAACGATTTCAGTTGGATATTTTTCAGTTGATCGCGAATCGTTTGAACTCGGGCTTGGCTTTCCCAAGGCATGGTCAAGCTGTGCCGCTGCTCAACGAGCGAGATTCCCACCTCCGTTGTTACGCCGTTCTGGGTTTCCTGTCTCAATCTGTCGAGGGAAGAATCGATGTTTTCCAGTTTCTCAGTTGCGGCTTCCAGATTGTCTTGCGCCGTTTTGATGCCATCGGTCCAGTTGCTTCGTTCATCGGCGAGTTGACGATTGAGTAAGGCCCAGTCGCTCAGAACCGGATCATTCTTGATCGCGATCTGCTTGAGCGATTCAGCTTTCGCTTTTTGTTCCGCGATCTCCATTTTGCGTTTTTCGTTATACGCTTCGTTCCAAGCCTGAATTTCTGATTCCAGTCGCTCGATTTTTTGACCCAGAAGGCTGCGCTGCAACGGCAATAGCTTTCCAATTTTCTCTTGTTGGGACGCTTCGATGTCGAGTGCTTCGATTTCTTTCCTTGCGGCCCATTCGCGAGCCTTAAAGAATAAAGTGGAACGCAGCTTCGAAGGGTCTTCAGGTTGTTCGCTAAGGTTCGAGAGATCCTGTTTGGTGGTATTTAACTTTTCCTCAGCCTCGGTTCGGTCGGTCGGCAACTGATCAATACGCTTGTCCCGGTCCTCCATTTTTTGCTGGTTTTCTTCCAATTGCATTTTCAACTGCTGAAGGTTTGTACGTTTGGACTGCAAGTCCATTTGAAGCTTTTCAGAGCTGGAACTCGGGTCAGGCTTTTCGGGTGGTAGTGGAGTCTCCAGCTCAGTTTGAAGCGAATCAAGATCTTCTTGAAAACTATCCTTCAACCCGTTTTGAACGTTGATGATCGACTGGGAGTTGTTGGCTTTTTGAACCCAGGCATTCGCCTTGTTCAGCTGTTGGAGCTTTTCCTCTTTCAACGTTTCATCACCGCCCTCTTCGGAGATCAAGTCGATTTGTTCTTTGATTTGAGAAGCCAGTTTTTCGAGCGCAAGTTCATCTTGCGACTTGGGTTTCTCCGGATCGTTGTTTTGTTGATCGTCCTGGGGGGGCTTTTTCGTATCCTGGCTGCGAAGTTCAATTGGCGCAGTTGGTTCGGCTGGCTCCTGAAATAGAACTTGACCGATCTGTTGATCACGAATCAGGTACTCCGAATCCAAGCCGGGGTTTGGTATCGGTCGTAGTAAACTGGCGTTCGATATTTTGGTGCGCCTCTCGCTATGAACCAGAGGACTTTCGATACTAGGGATCGTCATACTGTCCGGTTTTAGATCGCGGCCCGGTTGTGGAGGCGATGGCGTGGCTTGCTGAGCCACCAACAGAGCTGACTCGTCTTGGCTGGCCCAGCGTTCGACGACAACGGCTGGCCTCAAATCGGTTGGCGCAAAAATCGAATCAAGTGCAACGTTTCCCAAAGGCTGGCTTTCGATTTCATCGTTCGTTGAGGTTTGCGCCTGCAACAAGCCAGCTGCTGAACAGAAAATCAGCGCGCAGCCCAAGCGAATCATCCACGGGAAACAATTCTCAAAGAAGCTGTTCCCGATCGACAATGAAATACGCTTTGTTTTGTTCAAATGAAAAAACAAAAAATCTCGCCCCAAAATTCTCGGATCTCAGTTTGCGCAGCCTCAGCGCGGGGCGGAGTCTACGAGGGTTAGAGAGAGGCTTCAAGGTCAATCTGAAACGTGATCGGCCGTACAAACCTACGGCGTTTCCAAAGTTATTCTGACAAATTTTAGCGTTGAGGCGCAAGCCCTACGGTATCCGATAGTCAGAAACTCAACCGGACGGCTTGCGCCGTTCCGCTACACAGTTGCGAGGTTGCTGTTGAATAGATCAACGGTTACCAACTGCGCCCAATCCTGACGGACGTTCGGGTCCTGATCATCGACGGATTGGTCCTACTCCGCCACGACTTTCCCAGTCAGTTCCCTGATCTGGTTGTTTGCCTGGACGGCTGGTTGGGGCTGTAGCGGCGGAGCCGAAGCACCTCCCAACTCTTCTATGCAGACCGCTTCTCCCATAATCGCAGGAACGGCTTGATCGCCGGGAACGCTCATTTCGCCAACTGCTTCAACGATATCGTCTTTACAACCGCCGAACATCAACACGACCAGCGCTGCCGCTGCGGTTGAGGCAAGGTGACCAAACCAGCCACGCCTGGAGATCGTTTCTTTGGTGATGATCGAACCGTCGGGCCTGCGCTGAATTTTCGCGCAAATGCTCTCGCCTGACTCCATCAGTTGAGCAACTGATTTAGAGTTCATCTCTGAGAAGTTATGAACATGCTTTTGGCAATGTCCACAAAACCGTTTCGCATTGTCGCCATCCATTTCGGACCACGACATCGGGCAGGGCTCATTGATTGAGAGTTGATTGAGAATCGGTAGTGCATTGATTGTTTTATCTTGAAGCGGATTGGAACTCTGTGGCATTTGCATATCTCCCGGATTTGGCGTGATACAAAAGAAACGATCCCGATCTGGATTTCTTAGGCACAACTCCGAATAATTCCAGCCTTGGCCGGATTTCCATTCGCAATGCGGGCTTGGCAAATGAATTCGCGGGATTTCCGTCATTCGTAAACCGAACTTAATCGGTTTGACATTCCTCAACCGTTCCTCATACTCAACTTCAGCGTGTGTTTGTCCGGGTTTAGATCGAAAGAGTGTTTAAGTATGAGATTCGCGTTTCTATGGTTGAGTTTTGTTCTGTTTGGCATTTGCCCTATTGGTGATTCTGACGCCGACACAACCAACATTCTGTTTCTGGCCGGCGCTCGATCTCACGCTTCGGGGGAGCATGAGTTCAAAGCCGGTTGCATGTTGTTGGCCAAAGCACTCAACGAGCAAAGCGGTCTGGATATCAAAGCGACCGTGATCAGCGGTTGGCCCAAGGACGAATCGGTTTTCGATGGCGTCGATGCTGTCATCATTTACTCCGACGGTACATCGGTTATCAAAAAGGGTTGGGAGAAAGCGGACAAGCTTGCGAAATCGGGTTGCGGGTTGATGTTCATGCACTACGCAGTTCACCCGAGTCCCGAAGAAGGAGAGCAGTATTTCCGGCCTTGGATCGGCGGTGCGATGGAAACGGGTTACTCGGTCAACCCACATTGGGTTGCAGATTTGAGAGCTTTGCCTGAACACCCGGTGTCCAATGGAGTCACCGATTTGGTTCGCGCGTACGACGAGTTTTACTACTCGATGCGATTTCAAAAGGACCGCGAGCAGGTTTTGGATCTCGTAACCGCGACTCCGACCAAAGAACGGGTCAAGCGAATTATCAACTTGTGGAATGAAAATGGTGTCAATGGAATTGGTAATCCTCAAACGTTGATGTGGGGGATTGAACGAAAAGACGGCGGGCGCGGAGTTGGTTTTGTGGGCGGACACTATCATCGTAACTGGGCCATTGATGGGTTTCGTCAGATCGTACTCAACTCAATCGTTTGGGTCGCCGGAGCCGAAGTCCCCAAGGGCGGGGTAAAGTCATCCACCGTTACAGTTGATGACCTTAATGCCAACCTTGACGTTTACGAAGGCAAAACGAATCCGCGGATTGAGCTTCCTGTAGCCGAGAAGTTCATGGGTTTGCCACCAGCCAAGTTCGTGACCGCAGAAGAGCACGCCAAAGCAAGGTCTAGGGAGAAAGCCCGCCGGGCAGAGCAGCGAAATAAGAAAATGATGGAAGAGAAAGCGAAAAAGCAACAGAAGAAAGCCGGCTAATCTGCGTTTTATTAATTCAAGCACAAGCTCGAAGCGCAAGCGAGTGGGAAACTCCCTACGGAAAACCCCACGCGCTCTTCGAGCTTCTTTTTTTGGGCTTTGTGCTTAGCTCGCGCCTTGAACTGACTTCAGGGCAGTTTGGCACTTCGCGTACTAACTAGTCGCTGGAAAGAGGGGCAGTCAGCCAGCACATGCCGGGTCGCTTTGGATGTGTGCAATAGCTGTTTCAGTATTGGGATAGACGGAAAGCAGTCGTCCGAGTTTCGTTATCTCAAGAACTTCGGCAATACCAGAACTCAGATGAGTCAAATAAATCCGCCCACCTTTTTTGGCAGCGTGCTTTCTGGCAGTCAGCAATGAAGCCAGCGATGCACTGTTGAGATGCCCAAGCCGATGACATTCGATGATGACGTAGCGAGATCCTGATTCAATCATGTCGCCAATACAATCAAAAAAGTATTTTCGATCGGATTCATAAAGAGTTCCACTCGCTTCAACAACGGTGACAGAGTTTGAAACTTGTCGAGTCGTGTAGTCAATCATTGGATCTTTAATTCCGCCGGGGTTTTCGGCTCCAAATATTTCGTTGCGGTTGTTGATGCTGTTGGCTGGTCTGAAAACTTAACGCCGAGCATGCTGTCACCACATAACTTGGAGGGGACCCGCTTGTCATTCTTACCCCAGAAAGCCGGAAATCTTCGAGGATAAATACTCTCGAATTGCATAGAAGCAATGAAATAGCGTGAAAAACCTGCTTGCTGCCAAACAACAAACTAACCACATGCAACCAAGCATGCATCCTCGAGCCAAATAGCATTGGGCATGGCGTCGCTAGGGCGGCCCTCGCGATTCAATGAAGCTAACGTGTTTCTGACATCGGCGAAAATCGCTGAAAACTTCGAGACACGGTCGGAGCGATCGCTAGGATCGTCAACACCAACGCGAACTCAACCCAGACAATGCAATGGTCGAAAAAGTCATGCCCCACATAAGGCCGACCAAGGAACTGGTACGAATCTTCTTGCTCAGAAAACCAGAACCGCACGTAGTACACAAACAATATTAGCGAAACCAACAACCAGCCTTTATTCTTGGCAAAGCAGACCAGCGGCATCGCCCACAACCAATACCAGGGATTTTGTGTTGGTTGCAAATAGAAGAATATGCCGACGGTCAAAAACAGTAGGTTGGCAAGATCGTCTGGCGAGCGGGTCTGCCAAACTCGATACAGAATCCACAGATATGACAAACCAAACAGAGCGATCGTTGAGAGGCGGGCAACGAGATAGGCAGGGTTGCCGTTGGCAAGTTTAACATCTGCCAGATCTTGACACCATTTCACGCGTGTCTCGTTCGGAACCACTACATACCACGCGGGCCCATATTCACCCCAGTCGTATTCGACGTTCTGGTAAATCGCACTGAAGATCGCATCGTTCATTCGCCACTGTGTCATGAAAACGGCCAGACCGTCGGTTTTGTCTGGGGCTGTTTCCGATTCAGAGATCTCAACAGCGACCGGTTTGTTGGTGGGGTTGATCATGGGCCACATGGCCAGAACGGTTCCCAACAGGCATGCCGCCCCGAAAACCGATGCGCTAACGCGTCGACCTCGTGCCCACAATGAGACAAGCATCGCGGGCATGAAGATAATTGGAAACAGCTTGGCACCCACGCCACACGCCATCAAAAATCCGCTGCTGGCACTGGCAGCAAGACATGATGATTGCGAGGTTGACCGAACAGTTACATCGGAGCTGGTTGGGCCCTCTGGATCGTCTTCGCTGTGCTGGTTCTCAGCAGCCTGTCCAGCCCATCGAGACGCCATCCAAAGAAAGACGGCGATGCCAGAAATCATGAAGAATATCGCGATTGAATCGAGGTGGCCTCCATTGGCAATCTCTTTGAGGACCAACGGATTCCAGGCGTATGCCAGTAGCCAGGCTGGGTGTTTGTTAAAGATAGACAGCAACCAAGCGAGGGTGACCATCACACCAAGATCGAACAGCACCAAAACAAATTTGATGCCGGCGATGTGTACATCAACCGAAGCATCGTCAGGGATCAACGCGGTCGTCGTGCGAAACACGAACTGGCTGACGGGTGGATAAAGCGTCGTGTATTGCTCAAAGTGCACACGCGACACAATCGTATGAGCACTGGGGTTTGTTTGGATCACCGCTTGCAGAATTTTCAATTCGGGATCATCGACGGTACTTCGTAGAACGGCGTCTGGAGAGTATTTATAAGGCGCAACGCCACTGTTGGCTGCGATTCCGTCCCAAAGATAACGGTAAAAGTCAACTTCAAGGATCGGATTAGAAAAGACAAGAATCAACCTGGTCAGGATCGCCACGAGGACAATGTAGCCCATCAGGGATTTCAAGTTATTTTTGACTCGCAGCCCAAAAAACAAAGCACACAGCGCGACCACTGAAGCCACCCATGAGACGCAAACAACTGGTACGATTGGGCGATCAGGGTGCTGTCCGTATGGAAAAAACTGGGCAAGCCAAAACAGAACTGCGGTTAGCCCGATCAACAGAAGTCCGGTTATCCAAACGACGCGCGAGGAAGTTTTGTCTGAGGGAGAGTACATGTCGAAACAATTGGTTCGTTTAATAAAAAACTCCCGTCAATCATTGATTCACGGGAGTCTGAATTGGCAATTGGCTTGTTTGGCATGATGCGGTCGAACAGTTGTCCGCAACAGCTCAGCCGGATTGATCTTTAGAATCCGCCGCACCTGTTTCGGCCAAACCAGCCCGATGATCGCGTATTGTAGCTCGGCGCGTAGTACGAACGGGCCGGAACGCTATACGATTGAGTCGGACACGAGTAAGTCGGTGCTGGAGCGTAGCTCTGTGCTGGAGCGTAACTTTCCGCTGGAGCAACGTAACTCTGCGAAGGCATCACATAGCTTTGTGATGGAGCAACATAGCTTTGAGAAGTCACTGGAGGAGCCGCCAGTCGTGTTGACGATCCGAAAGATTGTGCTGGGATTTGCGTTCCTGCACCGAATGATGGAGCCGACTGAAAAGTCTGAGTCGGTGCGGAAAAAGTTGGCGCGATTGAGCGCGCACCCGATCCAAGCGACGGTGCCGCTGAGCGCGACCCTGATTGGGCATTAGCAACTGACGCAAGCATCAAGAACGCGGCAGCAATGGTGATGGGGAGTTTGAAGTTCATAGTTGACCCTTCTGGAGTGTAAAATAGCTAAAGTGTTAGTTGATTGACAACTCGAAATTAGTACTGCGAATCCGAATACTCGAATTCTATTTCTTGTGACTTCCTTGCGGCTTGATTCGTCTGGCCGAGCCAACGATGAAAATGCGACTTGCCCCACTAAGGCTGTGGGGATCTTTGACTCGAATAGGTTTGGTGACTTTTTGGTTTTGGCACCGTCTGCACGGAAAGGGCTTCCGCTTTGTATTCTTGCAACTTCGATTTCCAACTACGGAACCCGTATTTCGCGATCGTGTAAAGGATTTTAACACCTGCCTGAAACGAACCCGAAACGGTTCCACTAATTTTGCTGGTGCCAATTCGTTTACGGTACGGTACTGGAATTTCGGTCGTTCTGATTTTGGAGCGAGTCGCTTTGATTTGCATTTCGATCGTCCAGCCAAAATTCTCGTCCGCCATTTTCAAATGACGCAACGCCGTGTAACGAATCACACGAAACGGCCCTAAGTCGGTGTAGCGAGCACCAAATAAAGCCCGCATCAGAAAGCAAGCCAGTTTGTTTCCAAAATAACTTTGCGGTGGCATCGCACCGGGTTCGCGTTCGCCGAGAAGTCTCGACCCGAGAACGAAATCGTAATTACCTGACAGGATTGGCTGAACCAGATCCGTCAGACACTCGGGATGATCGCTGTAGTCAGCGTCAAGGAATGCAATGATCTGCGGTGGAGATACACCTTGGGCAATTTGGGATTCGATTTTTGCCATTCCTGCCAAGCAAGCCGCTCCATAGCCTCGTTGGGGCTGTGAAACGATTGTGGCCCCGAGCGACTTGGCCACCTCCGCAGTCTTGTCTGTTGAGCCGTTGTCAACGACGTAGACCGCACGTATCCAATCCGGCAGGTCATTTAAAACCAAAGAAATAGACGCTTCTTCGTTGAGTGCTGGGATGATTAGGTCAACAACAGGTTGAGTCATGGCTGTGGCCTTGTTTGTTTCAGGTTCAGTAAACAGACGGACTCGGCAGGTCAAACTTACCGGATTTTTCGGAAAAGTTTGCGCCGAGAATTTGGCTCTGACATTGCAAGGTTTAGCAACGAGCTTGGCTGGCTGAGCTTTTTGTAACCGGCGCTGGACCCGCGCACTTGGAAACGCTAATTTTCGCTCGTTCAAAAGCGATTAAATTGTGCCGCAGGCCCGAGCCGTTTTTCCCGGTTAGTCCCAAGGTGTTACCGTGTCCCCGATCCGCCCCCACCGTAAGACCGAGTGCCCGAGCCGCTTCCGTTGTAAGCTGGACTGCTCATCGGCCTGCTTCCGCTTCCACTGTCATAGGAAGGTGAGGAAACAGTGCCGCTCCCTTGGGAATAAGATGGGCTAGAACCGTACGTCGCCTGGGCCGGACGATTTGCCCCGGCACGACATCCTGCGAAAGAAAACGCGGCTGCTGCAACAATGAGTACCGTGAGCGACAATTTGTTCGACTTAAACATTTCAATCATCCATGATTAACTATTTTGATTTCCGCGAAACCTTCAGTGCCTACAAAAGCGAAGGAATCTGGCATGAGTTATCAGGATTTCGCATGTGAAGCAATGCCGTTGGCACTGTCATACTCACCGACTCTCGATGCCACCATCCCCGGTTGGCCCCATGAAGGCCCTGTTGAAGGTTTACATTGAAGACGTTAGACGTGCGGGTAACTGAAACCTTACCGTTGATTCGACGACTTTTTTCGAGTAAGGCTTTGGGCATAGACTCGTCTGACAATCGAGTTGGATTTGTGATATCTGTTGAGAACTCTACTCGGCTCAGCGAACGATCTTTTTTAGACCGATTGATTTTGAGGCTGGCTTTTGGGTAGAAACACCTCATTGATCTCACCGCGGACCAGTCAGGCGTTCTTAAACGAAGCTTTGTGACGGCAATAAGCTAGCAATTTTGAAGGCGACCAGATGAAACAAAAAACCAATTGCGACCACCATCCAAGTGCCCGTTGGTCCAAGTCATCTAAGGTGGTTGTCAAATTTTGGCTGTTACTTTGTCCGTTAATTTTTGCTGGCTTGCTTGTCGCCACTGGCTGTAGCGTTGGAGAATTCAGCGGCAGCACCAGCAAGCCATCCCCCGGCAGCGAACCTTCAGGTCGATTAACTTTGACGGGCTCTAGCACGATTGCTCCGCTAGTTCAGGAAATCGCCACACGATTCGAGGAAGAACATTCTCACGTCCGCGTTGACGTTCAAACAGGTGGATCAAGTCGCGGGATTCGCGACGCGAAAAAGGGAGTGGCGGACATTGGGATGTCCAGTCGTGATTTGAAGCCCAAAGAATCACGTGAACTCAATCCGACAGTCATCGCTTGGGACGGTGTTGCCTTTGTGACTCATGGTGACAACCCAGTCACCGAAATCTCTAAGGAGCATCTCAAGCAAATCTATCTCGGGCGAATCAAGAACTGGTCCGAGATCGGGGGAGCCGACGAGCGAATTATTGTTTCCAATCGCGCGGCCGGTCGATCTGAATTGGATCTGGTTTGCAAGTTTTTGGAAATTGAAGCCGGGGACATTCAGGCTGACATCATCGACGGCGAAACGCAACAGTCACTCAAGAGCGTCATCAACAATCGCAAAGCGATCAGTTACACGTCAATCGGCGCAGCTCAGGATGCCGCTTCGCGCGGCGAGCCGTTGAAGCTGCTGTCGCTAAATGGTGTTGAAGCTTCTTCGGCCTCCATCGAGTCTGGAAAGTATCCTTTGGCTCGGCCGTTGATTTTGACCGTGCGAAAGCGAGGCCTCAATGCAGGTCAAGCTAAACTTGTAAAAGCATTCTTGAAGTTCGCAACGGACAAGGGTGTGGCAGATGTTGCGACGGGCCTGGGCTTTGTTCCAGATCAAGGAACCTTGATGGTCGCCGAGTCCAAATGATCTCCGCCGTCACACGAGATGCCGCGCTTGCTTTTTTACTACGCTCTTTGGCGCTCGCTTCGGCAGGAATAATCTGTCTCATCTGTCTCTTTGTGGCTCGCGAATCATGGCTGGCATTGGATTCAACAGGTACCGTCAATCCAGCTGACACAGTCGGCTCGGTTAATGCCGATGGTGAGCCATTTCAGCTTTCCAACCTCGTCAACGATGATGGATGGAACCCGGATGGCCAGCAGTTCAACCTGCTGCCGATGATTGTTGGAAGTCTCCTTGCCACATTTGGTTCCGCGTTATTGGCGGGGCCTTTAGGGATCGGTGTGGCTGTTTTTCTCAACTATTACGCGCCGAAAAAAATTGGCTGGGCAGTGCGGCGGCTCGTCGAAATCATGGCGGGCGTCCCGTCAGTGGTTTATGGGCTCTGGGGGCTTTCGGTGCTCGTGCCGATGATCGCTTCGTTGAGTCCGATCGAGCAAGGTCAGAGCCTGCTTGCCGGGATCCTGATTTTGACTTTCATGACCATTCCCACCGTCGTCGTTGCGTCAGACGCTGCCATTCAGGCCGTCCCAGCCAATCAAATTCACGCTGCCGCAGCCTTGGGGTTGGGCAGGCGAGCGACGGTTTGGTCGATTGTGCTGCCGGCGGCCCGTTTCGGATTGGTCTCGGCAATCATACTGCAATTTGCGCGGGCGATCGGCGAAACGATGGCGGTGCTGATGGTGTGCGGCAACATTGTAAAGATGCCCAATTCAATCTTTGCACCCATCCGTACCCTGACCTCCAACATCGCCTTGGAGATGGGCTATGCAGACAACCATCATCGCTCCATCCTGTTTCTGTCAGGGTTGGTCGGATTGGTGATCGTGTCTGTGTTGATGCTCGCAGCCAATACGTTTTCCAAAACTCAACGGTTGTCAACTTGAAGAAAGGCGGGTTGAGTTTTGCAACAAAAGTTAAATACGTTTTCCGGAATCGTCTTTGCAGTTTATGTTTGGACTTGCGCGCTGGCATTTTGCGCGATCGCCGGATTGTTGCTTTACTCGGTGGTGTCTGCTGGAGTGACGCAAGTCAACTGGGCGTTTCTAACTCAGGAGCCGATTGATTCGGGTAGAGACGGTGGAATTGCGCCGATTATTTTGTCTACCGTATTGATCATTGGAGTCTGTTTATTAGCAACGGTTCCACTGGGTGTTGGCACGGCGATTTTTCTTGCCGACCGCATCAGCGGAAAGTCGAAATTGGCCATCGGGATTCGCACGGCGCTAGATGTTTTGGGCGGTGTACCGTCGATTATCTTTGGACTATTTGGGAATGCCTTCTTTTGCATTGCCTTGGGGATGGGATATTCCATTTTGTCAGGCGGATTGACGTTGGCGTGTATGGTGTTGCCAATTTTCGTGCGCGTCGCGGAGTCAGCGATTCGTAATGTCGCAGTTGATCATTATCGCGCCGCGATGGCGTTGGCACTAAGTAAATGGACGACTACTTTTCGCGTCATCCTGCCTCGTGCGATACCCGGACTGTTGGCTGCGTTGACGCTGGGAATTGCCAGAGCCCTTGCTGAGACAGCAGCTTTGATTTTTACATCGGGCTATGTGACTCGATTCCCCGAATCGCTGAACGACTCGGGGCGTTCGCTGAGCGTACACATTTATGATTTGGCGCTTAACGTGACTGGCGGAAACGATCGGGCTTTTGCAACTGCTTCGGTGTTGGTTATCCTGTTGCTGCTAATTAATGTCGTGACTCATTTTGTCACTCGAAAGTTGTTACGACAAAGTTGATGGGTGATTTTTGAATTGGTGCCACCGCCGCGTTGACTTACCACTCTACTTACCACTGTTTAAAGTACCACTGACTCGAATTGCCGCCCTGCCCTTTTGACCTACCCATTTTCGAATTGCTTTTTGCTCAATGATCGAAACGAAACAACTATCGGTTGCTTACGCGGGCAAGAGCGTCATTCGTGACGTCTCGTTGAAAGTAGATCAGGGCGAAATTCTGGCGATCGTAGGGCCGTCGGGATGCGGCAAGTCGAGTTTTCTTGCGGCGATTAATCGGCTGACCGATTTGGTCCCGGGGGCCTCCATTACCGGGCAAGTGCTGGTTGATTGTTGCGATATTCGCTCGACGACGCGCACGCCAGTTGAGCTGCGAAAATGCGCGGGGATGATTTTTCAAAAGCCGAACCCGTTTGAAATGTCAATCCGCAAGAACATCCAGCTACCGCTGCGTGAGCATGGCGTCCGCAGCAAATCAGAATTGGATCGAATCACCGAGGAAGTTTTGCAAAAGGTCGGATTGTGGAGCGAAGTTCAGGATCGTCTGAACCAATCGGCAACTCAGCTTTCCGGTGGTCAGCAGCAGCGCCTGTGTATCGCGAGGGCGATGGCGTTGCGTCCGCAAATCATGCTGATGGACGAACCGTGCTCGGCTCTGGATCCGATCTCGTCGTCGACCGTTGAGGCGCTGATCGAGTCGATGCGCGGCGAGTTTACCGTCGTGATTGTCACTCACAATCTTGCTCAGGCTCGCCGCATTTCGGATCGAACGGCGGTGTTTTGGCTGGTCGATGGCGTCGGGCAGTTGATCGCTGAAGGTGAAACAAAGCAGGTATTTGAGAACCCTCAAAGCGAAGTCGCGGCGGCTTACTTTTCGGGATTGAAAGGTTAGTCGTATAGTATTGCTTGCTGATGAAATCTAGCCTGTTGACGAGCTATCAAATTCAATTTGGGACTGAACTGATTTGAAAAAATTCGAACTTCGCGTCTAACCTCTAGACACGATCACAGTTGCAATGAGATCACCGACGACAACGGTGATGGTTTTGAGTTGGATTGTTGGTGGAAAATGAAAAAGGGTGTAAATCGGTGAACAAACCAAAGAAAAAGAAAGCTCCCTACTTCGCGACGGTACCGCCACAGGAAATCTTGCCGATCGTTGACGGTCACTATGAATCGTCTGTCAAAGGCTTGTTCGTGATTGGCGACGTGACGGGGCTGCCGCTGGTCAAGGTCGCGGCTAACCAGGGACGGGAAGTCATCCAGCGGATGGAAAAAGTTGGGCTGTTCAAACACAGCGCCGACCTTGACGGGCTTGATCTTGTGATCGTCGGTGGCGGCCCCGCCGGAATTTCGGCGGCCATTGAATGCGAAGAACGCGGC
>CALJOA010000062.1 GCA_937981585.1 uncultured Pirellulaceae bacterium
GGTAATGACCAAAACAATCGGCCTAGAGAAAACCTGATCGACTGATTCTCGTGGAAGATCGGTTCGCTGGGTGCTACGGGTGACCAACAATCCGGCAGCCATCGCGATCAGCAGCGCCGGCAATTGGCTGGCCAAACCATCACCAATGGTTAGTTTCGTGAAGGTTTCGGTGGCTTGCCCAAACGACATTGAGCTGGATAAACCGATCACCAATCCGCCTACGATATTGATCAGCGTAATCATTATCCCGGCGATTGCGTCGCCGCGGACGAACTTACTTGCTCCATCCATCGAGCCATAAAAGTCCGCGTGAGCAACGGTTTCAGCGCGTAGTTTCTTGGCTTGTTTGCTGTCGATCGTCCCGGAGTTCAAATCCGCGTCGATCGCCATCTGTCGCCCGGGAAGTCCATCGAGCGCAAACCGAGCCGAGACTTCACTGATGCGAGTTGCGCCTTTGGTGATCACGACGAACTGGATCACGACAATGATCGCAAAAATTACGACACCAACGGCGATACTATCACCGGTCACAAACTGTGAAAAACTTTGGATCACTCCGCCAGCGGCGCTTTCGTGATCAACCGCACCGCGGGTCAGGATCAATCGAGTCGTGCCGACATTCAGCGCAAGCCGCGCAAGGGTTGTGCCAAGCAAAAGGGAAGGGAAAACGCTTAGTTCCAAAGGCGATTTTACGTAAATCGTGGTAAGCAGAATGACAATCGCGATGGCGATGTTGGCCGCCAGCAGGACATCCATCATCGCCGCAGGTAGCGGAACGAAGATCACCATCAAGCACGCCATTATCCCGATCGGAAGCAAATAGTCGGGAAATCGTTTTGTCAAATTCATGTTCGTCAAACTCACGCTGGGCGCCGGAGGAAACTGGAAATCCTTGGATCGCGCAGACGTTAAGGAAATCTCGAAGAATTTTCCAGATCATTGCCAACGATGGCGGGCAGAAACGGAAACGTCTTTCCCGCGCAGGCGGGAATCCATTTGGACTGTGCAGTGGATCCGCGCATGCGCGGGGATGACGCAATTTGTGAGGTGTGCTGTCAGGCAATTGACTTGTCATCACATTGATAGACCGTTCGAATCTCTGCCCGAGAACCCAACTGCGTCAGACTGCCTATTTCGCTAACATCAAGGCGTGCCAAAATAAGGCCGTAAAGTGATTGCACTTTCCGCAAGCATTGCTGAATCAAAACCGATCTTGCTTGATCCGGCTTCGAAACTAGAATCGCCTGGCACTTTGACCCGTTTTAAAGCCAGGCCGTTTGTTTTAGAGCCACGCCGTTTTAGAACGCCGGGCCTTACCCGGTTCCCAAGGCCAGCAGCGGCCAACCTACCACTAAAGCTCTGTGTTGAAGTTTTCAACCAGCAAGGAGACACAAGATGTTGCAAGCGACATGGAAGTTGCGAATTCGAATTCAATTGATGATCGTGGGACTGCTAAGCCTGATCCACCAAACTGCCATGGGCCAAGACGGATCTGGTGATGCAGGTACAGATGTTGTCAGTGCAGGTGACATCGATAAGCATGCGACAGGGATCGTCGAAACTATTTCCGAAGCTGTCAAAGGCGACGCCACCGCTCAAAGTGATTTGATTGCAATGGCTGGCAATGCGACGTTTGTGCTGGCCCTGCTTTTCATCGCTTACATTGTCGCGTCGGCAATTGGCCGTTCGATTGGCGGAGTGGTCACCAAGAAAGTCGATGTGACACTTGGAAAATTTTTGTCCAAGGCGATCCGAAACATAATCATGCTGATCGTGGCGATGGTTGCGCTGGAGCGAGTCGGTGTTGACGTTACGGCGTTTGCGGCAGTTTTGGCTGCGGCTGGATTCGCCGTTGGTATGGCGTTACAAGGTACGCTACAGAATTTTGCGGCTGGAATCATGCTGCTGCTGTTTCGACCGTTCAAAGTCGACGACTACATCATGGTTGCTGGAACCGAAGGAACCGTGGAAGAGATTGACTTGTTCACCACACGTTTGAACGCGCTGGACAATCGGCACTTGATCATTCCAAACGGCGAAATCTTTGGAGCGAAGCTGGAAAATTTCACACGAAATGCTCTACGGCGAGTCGACGTGAATGTTGGCGCTGGTTACAACGCCGATCTTGACGAGACAAGGCAAGCACTTGAGCGAGCCGCCGAAGCAGTCAACGCTGCGTTTGCGCGATCGGCAGGTGATGTTGAGTTGCCTGCCCCTCAGGTTTATTTGATGGAACTGGGGGCCTCTTCGGTTGATTGGCAGTTGCGAGTTTGGTGCCGACCAGAAGATTATTGGGGAGTTCGGGAATCGCTTACCGGAGCCGCCAAAGAGACGCTGGATCAATCAGGAATCTCGATTCCATTCCCACAAATGGACGTTCACGTTGTCGGGAAAGTCCTCGCCAAAGCCGCCGCCGCGGCGTAGCTATTGTAGCTTGGCTCTCCGAGCCGAGAACAGAAAAAGTTCGCTTCACGGCTCGGAGAGCCGTGCTACTATGTTCCAGCTAAGTGCCGGAAAGACCAAAATAATAAAGGCAACCGATTCAGTTCGGTTGCCTTTGTTCGTTTTACGATTTTCGACTGCGATCCGGTGGGGCTTCGCCCAACGATTAGGACCAACATACTAATCGTTGACGTGGGTCTCAAGGAATCGAGCCAGACGATGAAAGTCGCTGGCCGGGTCGATGTACCGAACGACAGTGACAAGCGTCTTTGGATCGACAAGATTTTCAAATCGCTCGTAATGAAGATCCAGCTGGCCACTGACACTTACCATGACGCCGTTAAGGCCCTGTTCTGCCAATGCGCGAAAAGCGCCGACACCAAGCTGGCTTCCAAGCATCGCGTCAAACGCATGCGGCTTGGCACAACGGGCTTCGTAACCCAGCTGCAATCCTTTGACCAATCGAACAGCGCCGGTCTTCTCGGTGTACTTGTCTTTGACGGCTTTAGACATGATCACATACAGGTTGACCTCTGAAATGTTGATATGCCCGTGATCGTCGCGCGAAACGCCTTCTACGTAACTAAACGGGAGGTACTCGGCGAGACCTTCTGCAATCACGATCACGCCGTAACCTTTGCCTTCGGCTTCACGGGCCAGCATGGTTTTCACGATTCGTTCGGAAACGCGGTCCATGTCCATCGCTTTGCGAGTTTTGGACTCGCCAGCTTCGTTGGTGAACTCTTCGTCAACCAGAAAATCTGCGATGACGTCTTCGACGCTGACAACGAGACTTGCTTCACCCGCAATCGCGGCACCGTATGACAACCACCCTGCACTTCGCCCCATCGTCTCGCAAAGGAAGTACGAGTTGGTCGCTTCTGCATCGTAGATCAAGTTGCGAATTTCGGTCGCCAAGAAATCAACCGCGGTAAAGAAACCAAACGTAAAGTCGATCCCGTGGTAGTCGTTGTCGATCGTTTTGGGCAAGTGAACAACAGGAATCTTCTTTTCCTGAGTGCTCTTCTCCTGAAACAACTTGAATTTGTTGGCTGTCTTGAGTGTGTCGTCACCGCCGATGGAAATCAAAGCGTCGATTCCGATCGAGTGCAACGCGTCACAGACTCGTTGCATCGGAGCTGATTTCTCAGGATCGTCGATATCGGCTGGACCACCGATGTGTTTTCCGGGGTTGGAGCGAGCCGTCCCGATAATAATTCCGGGCTGGTTACGGGTACGCTTGAGGACATCCGGAGTCAGCAGCATGTAGTCCTCGCCTTCGACCAGTGGCTGTGAAGGATCAAAGTCTATCAGTGACGAATAGCCGTTCTTGATACCGATCGCTTCGACTCCCGCGCGTGTAAACGAAGCTGCAGCGGCCGAGATTACGGCGTTGGCAGCAGGAGCTGGACCGCCGGAAAACAGGATCGCAACTCGTTTGAACTGGTGATCGGGTTGCGTTGGAGGTGAGAGCGTATTGACCACGAATAGTTGTCCTCAATTGTGGAAATGAAGTGCCAATGGAACCCCGAGTTTATTCCAAAGGGTCACGATTGAACACGGGCAAACTCGTCCAATTCAAGAGGTTGCAACCCGGCTCGATTGCGTGTGCCCCTTAGCCGAGAATTGCGGAGAAATCGACCGCTTTGGTTGCCGGTTCCTGACCATTGGTGCAGACGGACTTGGAAAAGTTTAGCTGTTGGGCGATCTATGAGTTGAGCTTGAGTGCGCGGCGATCTGAAGTGGAAACCCAAGGCGAGAGTGAGAGACCGTCCCACCCTGACGCGTTGGATCTCCAATGACAACGCGTTGCTATCCGCTCAATGAAAGACTGGAGCCGTGAGTGGCTCGCCAGAAGAAACGGCAAAGTTAAATCAGAGCGTGGATTTTATCAAAGCGACTGGGGCTGTGATCTGGGGCCATCGGTCCTAAATCTAAAACTTAAAATCTAAAATCTGAAATCTAAAATCTAAAATTTGAAATTTGAAATTTGAAATTTGAAATCCCCTACATGTTTCGCTCGACCCACTTGGTGTCGACTTTTCCTTCAATGAAATCAGAGTGAAGAAGCACCGACTTCTGAAAAGGCGCCGTTGTTTTGATTCCTTTGATGCGAAGCTCGTCCAGGCAACGAACCATAGTGTCAATCGCTTGTTGACGCGTCGGCTGGTGAACGATCAATTTGCCGACCATCGAATCGTAAAACGTAGGTACGCTGTAGCCTGCGTGCACGTGAGTGTCGAACCGAACTCCCAGTCCGCCGGGGATGCAGAGGTTCTCGATTAAGCCGGGGGACGGCGCAAAGTTTCGTTCCGGGTCCTCCGCGTTGATCCGGCACTCGATCGAAACGCCGTTGCACTGAATGTCTTCCTGCTTAAACGTCAGTTTTTCTCCAGCGGCAACCCGAATTTGTTGCTGAATTAAATCGATTCCAGTCACCATTTCGGTGACAGGATGCTCAACTTGGATCCGAGCATTGACTTCGATAAAGTAGAAATCATTATTCTTATCAACGATAAACTCAACGGTCGCGGCGTTGTAATAATTGGCGTTTTTGATCATCCGAACCGCTGCATCACAGATCGACTTGCGGACCTCGGGCGGCAGAGTCGGAGCCGGACTTTCTTCGATTAGCTTTTGATGGCGTCGCTGGGTCGAGCAATCTCGCTCCCACAGATGGACGACGTTGCCGTGCATGTCGGCCAAAACTTGAACCTCGACGTGGCGTGGTAGTTCAACGAACTTTTCCAGGTAAACGCCCGCGTTGCCAAACGCGGCTTGCGCCTCTTGGGCTGCTTGTTGCAGCGCGTTTTTGAGATCCGGTTCGCTTGTCGCAACTCGCATCCCTTTGCCGCCGCCCCCTGCTGTCGCTTTTACGAGTACTGGGTATCCAATTTCCTTGGCCGTCTTAATCGCGTCAGCTTCGTTCTCGATCAGGCCGGGGCTGCCAGGTACAACTGGAACGTCGGCTTTTCTCGCCAGAGCCCGGGCTTCATTCTTATCGCCCAGCATTTGCATCGCTTCGGGAGTCGGGCCGATGAAGTCGATGTTGGAATCGCGACAGACTTCATTGAAGTGGGCATTCTCAGCCATGAAACCATAGCCGGGATGGATCGCTTCGGCATTGCCAAGCTCGGCTGCGCTGATGATCTGGTCGATCCGCAGGTAACTATCAGACGATCTAGCGTTACCAACACAGTAGGCTTCGTCGGCCAATTCGAGATAAGCACTTCCGCGGTCGGCTTCGCTGAAAATCGCGACGCTCTCGATCCCCATCTCTTTGCAGGCGCGAATGATTCGAAGTGCGATTTCGCCGCGGTTTGCAATCAATATTCGTTTGTACATATTGGTTCAGGTTTTGATGTGAGCTTCGACGAAGGTAAGACGAGCTCGATGTGTTTGGGAACTGGACTCAATCCGAGAACGCCGGCTTAACCCTGACGCGTTTCACTATAGCGTCGCGCCGGTCGTTGAACTGGTCGCGGCAGACAGACCGCGAAGTGGGGATTCCAAACGTTGTTGATGATCAGCTTTTCAAAACTTTGAAAAGCGGCTTGTTGTTGTCGACGGGGGCCTCGTTTGCGACAAGGACTTCAACAATCTTCCCCGAGACTCCAGCGGGGATTTCGTTGAACATCTTCATCGCTTCAACGATACAAACGATCGTGTCTGGCGTTACCGTGTCACCAACTTTAACGAAATCGGGCGCTTCTGGCTTGGACTTCGAATAGAACGTGCCGATCGTTGGACTTTCGATGTAGACAATGTTCGGGTCGTCGGCCGGAGCCGCGTCCGCAGTTGGTGCGGCCGTAGGAACAGCGGCCGCTTGTGGCGGTGCCGCGACGTGCGTGATCTGTTGGTCGCTTCCCCGGCGAAGACGGATTCGCTGGTCGGACTGTTTTAGATCGACTTCATTGAGCTCATGCTCTTGCATCAGTTCGATCAGTTCGCGAATCTTGGCGACATCAAAAACTGAAACTTGTTTATCTTTTGCCATTATTGCTCCACAAAAGATCGCTGCGACGAAAAAGTAAAACTGCACCGGACTTTTTATTGCGGCAGATGCAGGTTTAGTTTTCGCCGGCGTTCTCTGGACTTGTTTGTTGATAAAGCCGCCTCGAAAAGCGCAATCATTGGCTTTGCTGGACGGCATGACGAAACGACGATCAAGCGCCGAAAAATCGAAGCCTGATTGTAACTGGAACCATCAGTTGAGGTCCACTGTACAAGAGTCTAACTCTTTCGGAAGATCTGTCAGAACCTCAAATCCGTCTGGTGTAACCAGCACATCGTCCTCAATCCTCACGCCTGCGAAACTCGGAATGTAGATCCCAGGTTCCACTGTGACCACCATGCCGGCCTCTAGTGTCCCTTTAGAGGCTGGCGAAAGATTGGGTTTTTCATGTATTTCGAGGCCAAAACTGTGCCCGAGACTGTGACCAAAGTACTTCCCAAATCCTGCGTTCTCGATGATCCGCCGAGCGGTCGAATCAATGGTTTTCAAGTTTGCTCCGGGCCGAATCTTCTTGATCGCTGCCAATTGGGCTTTTAAAACCACGTTGTAGATTTTGGCGAACCTCGCGGTAATTTTCCCGGTGACCAAAACGCGGGTAATATCGCTCAAGTAAAGATCGACCTCGGCTCCCCAGTCGATCAGCACAATCGGGCTTTCGCCAATTCGCTTTTCCGACGGGCGACCGTGTGGCAAAGCGGCTCTGGGGCCGACTCCAACGATTGGATCAAAGGCACAACCTTTGGCGCCAAAATCCCGCATCTGATGTTCAAGGTTGTGGGCAACGGTGCGTTCGGTTTGCTCAGATGTAAGCTGCGCCCGGATGACGTTAAAGGCCCGTTGGTTGACGTCGATAGATTTTCGGATCGCTTCAATCTCCGATTTATCTTTAATCGCTCGAAGCTCTTCCACCAGACCGCTGGTTCCAATCAGCTCAATGCCTTGGAGTTCGGATTCGAAGCGGTCAAAATCAGATTTGGAAATCGAATCCGACTCAAACAGGATCGCATCGCATTTGAGCGACTTAACGATTCGTTGAGTCAGTTGCAGCATCGTTGTTGAACTGTCTCGGATCTCGATCTCTAACCCCGAAACCTCGGTTTGCAGCTGGGATTGGTAGCGAGTGTCACTGAGCAAGTAGTCCCGTTTGGGCGTTACCAACAGGTAAGCCGAACTGCCCGTAAAGCCTGTCAGGTAGCAAATGTTCTTGATGTTGGTGACAAGAAAAGCGCTTGCCCCGGAGTGGGATTTAATCGCCTTTTTGAGGTTGCTTCGGCGTTGTTTGAAGTTGCGTTTCATGTTTGATTGATACCTAAAGGCTCATTCCGAGAAAACGTTTGCTTGTAGTAGTTTGTAGCTGGAAAACGCCACTTTGGCACCAATGGTAACCCGATGCGTCAGCCGCATCAGCGAGGGCGAAGCCGAAATTGAGTCCGCCCTCTCTATCGCGGGTTGCCAATTGCGGCGGGTTGCCAATTGCGGTCCCTTCTGCCAGCTTATCAAACGAGGCCCCGCGTCCAAACGGCAAGACCTGAGGAAGTAATCCAGAACCGCTTGAACAATTCTTCTATTTCGTTAGGCGCATAAAAAAAGCCAACGACAAAGCGCTGGCGATTGTTCCAAGTAATTCTAACCGTACATGATTTCACGTTCGGGCAGAATGGTTGTTTCGGGATCAAACTTCTTCAGTCCACTCCACTGCAAAAACAGCAGCCCGAGGTAATACGGATTGAGAAGCATGTAGCGTCGCCAAAGTCGCTTGGGTTCGCGAGTGAAACGGTAGAGCCACTCAAGTCCAAGCCTCTGCAAGATTGGTGGTGCCTGAGCAAGCTGGCCGGCATGGAAGTTGAAGGCGGCTCCAACAGCCAGTACTGGCATCTTCAAATGGTCTTTGAACTCGTAGGCCCAAACTTCCTGTCGTGGGCAACCAAGGCCAACCAAAGTGATAGCTGCGCCACTTTCGTTGATCGTGTCGATGATCTCCTGTTTTTCGGATGGAGAAACCGTGCGGAACTTCGATGGCAACTCGCCGATGATGTCAAGCTCTGGAAACTTCCGCAGCAAGTTCCCTGCAAGGTCATCAAGCAATTCTGCTTTTCCACCAAAGAGAAAGATTGGAATGTTCTCACGTTCGGCCGCAGCGCAAGTCTCCAGCATCAGGTTGGGACCATAGACGCGGTCCTTGAGCTTGGTGCCGTAGAGCCAGTTCAACGCCCAGCGAACAGGTTGGCCGTCTGGAACGATCAGTTCCAGCTCGTTGAGACGGTGTCGATGCTCGTCATCCATTACGCCAGTCATGACGCCGTGAACTGCGAGGGCCGATACACCTAAAGGTCTTCTATGCTTGGCAGCATGAACAATTTTATCAACTGCAGCCTCGTAATCGACTGCACTAATGTTAACGCCAAGCAAATTAAATTCGCCGTGGTCGATCATTGAGAGACTGGCTCCTGCCAACGCTGAGTGTTGTATTCGTAGATCTCACCTAAAATCGTGCGAACATCCTTCGTCAGTGACCATTTGGGGTAATGGCTTTGGAATTTACTGACGTCGCTGACATACCAAATGTGATCTCCCATTCGGTTATCTTCTTCGTAACTGTATTCGAGTTCCCGCCCTGAGATTTCCTCACACATCTTGATGCCTTCGAGCATCGAGCAGTGGCTGAAACGGCTTCCGCCGATATTGTAGACTTCGCCTTGACGAGGATTGCGGAAGAAGTGGTCGAAGGCTTGGATCAAGTCATAACTATGGATGTTGTCACGAACCTGTTTACCTTGGTAACCAAAGACCTTGTAGGGAGTGCCGGTCATCGTGCACTTCATCAGGTAAGCCAAGAATCCGTGCAACTGGGTGCCGCTGTGATTGGGGCCGGTCAAACAACCTCCTCGGAAAGCAGCCGTCTTCATGTCGAAGTACTTTCCATACTCTTGAACCAGAATGTCAGCCGCGACTTTGGATGCCCCGAACAAGCTGTGCATGCAACTGTCAATTGACATGCTCTCTGGAATACCATTGTTGAATTCGTGATCTGGATCAATCTCCCAACGCAATTCTTTTTCAACTAGCGGGAGACGATTAGGGGTGTCGCCGTAGACCTTGTTGGTCGAGGTGAAAATGAAGACGGCATCGGGACAATTGTGCCGAGTTGCCTCAAGAAGATTCAGAGTGCCGTTTGCATTGACGGCGAAGTCTTTGTGAGGATCGCGTGCGGCCCAGTCGTGCGATGGCTGAGCGGCAGTGTGAACGATAAGCTTGATGTCGTTGCCGAACTCGTTGAATAGAGAGTTCATCAAGTCCGCGTCGCGGATGTCACCGTCGATGTGTCGGTAGTTCTTGCCGAGTTCGGCTTGCAAGTTCTTCTGCTGCCACTTCGTGGAAGCCTCTTCACCAAAGAATTCTTTTCTCATGTCGTTGTCGATGCAGACAACGGTGAGACCTTGCTTTGCGAAATGACGACTGGCTTCAGATCCGATAAGCCCGGCAGAACCGGTAACAATTGCGATGCTCATTTATTGCTCGTCTATGATGAAGTGCATGGTGCAAGAGAGCCTGTTTCGCTCGAGATTTGAAACCGCCCGCGGAATTCATCTTAGTAGGCCCGAAATCTCCGTCAACAAAGAGTCCGGCATTTTAGTCCCAAACCCTGGCCTTTTGAGCATCGCCAGTACGACTGTAGTGCCGAGCAAATGTCACGAGGGGATTGCCGTGAAGTTGCCCAAATAAGAGAAGTGATTTGTAGCGCAAGAGTCGAATATTACAAGCGACATCGCATCAGAATAAATCTTGCTTTTGCTATATATAAGGTGCTGTTTGGCAAGGGGTAGTCTTCTGGCTGAGTATCGAGCATTTCCTGCCCCTAATCGCGGATTGGTGTGAGGATCGGATTGGATGCTTCTGTTCAATTTTGGGACGCAAGTCAAGAAAAACTTGCTGACAGATTGCTACAACAAATCAGTCTTAGAAGGCTAAGCCATTGCGGAGTGGCTTGCGTGCATCGCCAATACAGCGGTTTAGGGGGCCAGCATTTCGCGTAGGGGAAACTTGTTTTATTACTTGTCTATTTTAGACGCTGCTCTGTTGGCGGCTGGACGGCCTTCTTTTCGATACTGAACTTGTGAGTCGTAGTTTGGCGATAGGTTTCGCCAGGTTGCAACACCGTTGAAGGGAAGTTCTCGTGGTTGGACGCGTCGGTAAGGCGCTGCGTTTCCAGGCAAAACGCACCGTGCTGGTTGAACCCTCCGCTACCAGGTTGGCCGTTAAGAAAGTTGCCTGTGTAGAACTGGATGCCGGACTGGGTTGTCGTGATCTCCATCTTTCGACCTGATTTTGGGCAGAATACAGATGCGGCCAGAACCATGTCGCTTTCTTCACCCTCAGTTTTCGCATTGATGACATAGTCGTGATCATAACCAACTGGATCGATTCCGGTCTTGTCGTGCCGTTCACCAACTCGCGTCGGATTACGAAAATCAAATGGAGTTGCTTCGACCGTTGCAATCTCACCAGTTGAAAGCAATCCTTCATCTGCGGGCGTATATTCGTCTGCATTGATGTGCAACACATGGTCCATGATCGAACCAGATCCAGCACCACAGAGATTCCAATAGTTGTGATTGGTCAAGTTTACGTGCGTTGGCTTGTCGGTCGTCGCGGTGAAATCGACGGTCAGCTCGTTGTCGTTGTTGAGTGTGTAGTCCACCGTGACTTCGAGCTTGCCAGGGTAGCCTTCGTCTCCATCTTCACTGACCAGCTTTAATCGCACACCGACTTTGTCGGCGGTCAACAGCTCTTCGCCAGTCCAAACGTGTTTGTCGAATCCGATCTTGCCGCCATGTAGATGGTTTTCACCCTTGTTGGCGGCGAGCTGGTGCTCTTTGCTTTCCAGCGTGAACTTTCCTTTGGCGATCCGATTGCAATAACGAACCTCAGTTGCGCCAAAATACGATGTGCAGGCTTCGTAGCCCTCGATGTCACTGCAGCTGAGAGTAATGTTCTCAAACCTGCCGTTTCTGTCGGGGACGCGAACCGCTGTAACACTCGCGCCGTAGGTGATCACATCGAAGGAGTAGCCATTGAGGTTGGTACACACGTACTCGTGAATCTCTTGGCCGTTCTTGGTTGTTCCGTAAGTTCCCTTAACGATTTTCATTTGGACGGGCGGTTTTTGAAAGTTCTCAAAAACCTGGTTTGCAGCGACCGGCTGTTTGACGGCCTGCACATTCTCCGCCGACACGTCGCTGGGCCCATTGGCTCTCATGTAAACCGTCATGAAGCAGCCAAAAACAAACGCTGACAAACAGAAACCAAGTCTCATCCCAACTCCCTTTTCAAGCCACCGCCTCCAAAAAAACATTTGGACGCGCCTCACGTCTGCTTACGCATTATGTCGCCTGCATAAATGTTGATCAAGCCAAGGTTTAGGTTGTAAATTGCAAGGGTGTAAGAGCTGTGGATGTTTGTTTGAATGGGTTGGATATCTTTTTTGGAGTGGCTGGGATCGAGCGCAGCGAGCTCCCAGTTGATATTCTGATTAATTAAGCACAATGCTCTGGGGGCTCACTTCGTTCGACCCCAGCCACCTAATCACAGAGCTAAGGCTTTGATGAAAAATCTATTTTCAGGTGTTCCGGCTGTACTCTGGGGAAACGACCGGTCTTCGGACCAGTCCAGAACCAAGCGCACTCATATTTAGGGCAGTAGCAGCATGGCCATTTTTGAAGCGACACTAAAAGAAAAGACCGCAAGCCAATGAAGGCTTGCGGTCAAGCAAAGTGCATCATCATGGTGTTCTAGGAGCGGTCCAAATACGGGATGCACGAAACGTTTTGGATCGTATAGGGTTGCCAGCGACTAAGGCTGGAAGTTGCCACCGAAATCGTTACCATCCAGTGTGGGTGCAGTAGCAGTCTTTGTTACCGAGGGTTGGACTTGCTCTCCGAAGAATCGCGTTGTTCCTTCGGCGATCTCACGAGCGTCCGAGTCTTGGCAAGTCAACTGAGCACGGAAGATGTGAGTTCCACTTTTCAATGCTTCCGCAGTGATTTTGAAAGTCATTTCCTGACCCGGATCAATCTGAGTGATCGGGCTGAACAAGACTTGCCCTTCGGCGATGCGATGCTCAAGTCCAGTTGCGTCAACTGGCTCGATGCCTTCTGAGAACTGCATCACCAAGTTGACTCCCTTGGCAGTCTTGGTTCCTCGGTTCTGAACTTTGATTTGGTAAGGGATCTTCTCGCCAGTTGGCAATGGTCCTTTTGGATCAGCAACGGTCAACACAAGGTCAGCAACTGTTTCGACGGTTGTCAGACATGCACTTGAAGCAGCCAGATCGCCTTTGCCGCGAGCTCCGACCTCCAATTGCAAATCGCCCGATGTGTTGAGTTGGCAGTTGATCTTATAAGTTCGGGTTTGACCGGGCTCAAGTGCACCAACTGGCCATCGCATGCCACCGTCAATGATCTTGACCGAGTCAACTCCATTGAGATACTTCACGCCTGGTGGAAGTGCAACAGCAGTTACGACATCCTTGGCCGTGGCGTCACCAGAGTTGGAGACAACGACTTTGTATTGGGCACCGCTGCCAGCGTATTTCAGACCTGGACCTTCAAGCGAAATGTTGAGGTTGGCTCGGCGAACCGTCAGGCCTCGCTCGGCAGATGTTTTGAGGTTTTGGTCGGCCGCCGCAGTGGCAACCAGATTCAGTTCTCCAGCCGTTCGGGCCAGCAGCTCGACCTGAAACACTTTCTCTTTGCCGGCTTCGATATCGCCCAGCGTCGCTCGCTCGCCGCCCAAAGCTTCGGGAAGCATGACGACGACGTTCTCGGCGGCACCCGAACCAGGGTTTCTGACTGTGACGTGGTACAGTGCAGTTTCTCCGTAAAGAACTTCTGCAGGACCGGAAATTGACATTTCAAGTTTCGGCTCGGTAACTGCAACGTTGGCTTTTCCAACACGTGGAACCAGCGTCCACTCAACTCCGACGTCGAACATTTCTGCTTTTCGTGGAACGGCGGTTACGGTGATTGTTTGAGAAGCGTTGCCCGGGATTTTGTCGATTGACCAGACAAGTCGAGCCTGATTCTCACCGTCAGTGATCTCTTTTCCACCGGTCGTCAAGTTTACGTTCTCGATATCGACCCATTGTGGCAAGTTAATGCCGACGAGAATTCTTTCGGCTCTGATGCTGCTGTTGTTCTTGACAACGACTCGGTAGTTGGCCGCTTTGTTGACTCCGATCGTCGCCGGACCGAATGTTTCGACTTCGATTGAAGGTGCGTTAAGACGAATTGCGGCATTCTGCTTTTCGTCGGCTTGAGTTGAAACCTGTCGAACGTTTTTGTCGTAGATAGGAGAGTCTGATGTCGAAGGTGTCGCGGTGAGTCGGTTGATAAACTCTGACGCCGAGACATTGTTGGCAGCTTCGGCTTCGGCTTGGGCTCTCGCATTTTCCATAGCAAGTCGCTCGATTTCTGCTCGTTGGGCAGCCAGTCGCTCGGCAGCGATTCGATCAGCGGCAAGCTGTTCAGCAGCGAGCTTCTCAGCCGCAAGTTGCTCAGCGGCCAATTTCTGTGCTGCCAATTGCTCGGCTAGATCAGCGGCTTCCTGTTGTACTGTTTGCATTTGCTGAGCGACTTTTTCGGCGGCAAGTCGTTCTGCTTCTGCTTCGATCTCTGCAAGTCGCTCTTGTTCGGCTTGGGCTGCTGCCATTCGCCCGGCTTCTGCTGCAGCAAGTGCTTCGGCTTCGATTCGCATCTCTTCCTGACGCTCTGCCTCGATCCGATCGGCTTCGAGTTGCTGTTGGGCCTCTTGAGCGGCCAGCTCATTTGCCACACGATCAGCTTCGGCTTTGGCTTTTTCTTGGGCGCGACGACGTAGCTCTGCCATTTGTTGGCTGATGCTTTTCGTTTGAGTTGCTAGTTCCTGTGGGGCGATTCGCGGTCCGCTTCCACGAACCTGGCTCATTGACGCTGAGAAATCGCTTGGAGATTTTTGCAGATTCTCTGGTACCCGAAATCCTTGTCCTTGTGGAAGAGGGGGTAGGTCCATCGCAGGTGATGTGCGAGGTGCAGGTTGACTGCCAAGCAGGATTGATGGAACTGCGGGCTCGCCGTCGGTTTGGTAACTGGCCTTTTGAATATTGCCACGCATTACCGGCTCTTCGAATTGCGGCTGGGCTGTTCTGCCGTGACGGCCGTTGGTTGCCCGTAGCTGCGGTGAATCCGAAAGGTTGTACGTTACGCCTTGCTGCGGACGAATTCGACGCATCTCTTGAGGCGGTAAGTGTACCGAAGGCGGCGCTTGTCTTAGCGAAGTGTTAGCTACCGATTGGATCGGTTGGTAACGTTGAGATGGGGTCTGTTGAGCGAATGCTGAACCGATCATGAAGATGAGCAGTCCGGTCATCAAAACAGTTGCCGAAAATTTTGAGTTGATCGCTAGCATTGTTCCTACCTGTTTTCGTAAAACGAGTCCGTCACTCCTGACTTCGACTTTGCGGGCTGGGTAGGTTTAGTGAAATATCCGGATAATGAGGATTTGTTTATTTCAGGTCTATTGCTGGCTAAACTTTGGAGCTTTGGGGGTGTCTGGCGAGATGGGAATTGTCTCTGGTGGACCTTTGAAGCGTTTGTTGCGATAGCAGTTGCTCGCTGCAAACCGAGCAAGCACCTTTGATTGTTATTGTTGGTGCTGTTTGGGCATCGCTGCTTTGGTGCTCAATGGTTTCCGACGCGTTGTAAGACTTTGCATGGCAAGCCTTAGTCCGTTTGTAGTACCGGCTTTATGTCAATACTGCTCAATCCAGTTTTCATTGGTTGTGCTTGCCGAATTTTCAACCGCGAATGAACACTGATAGACGCGAATACAAATTCTGGTTTCATTTGCGTCCATTGGCGTTTATTCGCGGTACTATTCCGTCTTTGCAACACTTCCGGCTAAAGGCGGCTAAAGCCGGCTTTATTATGTACAGACCGGGCACACGTGTTAACCATGTCCTAGCACTATTCACTCAAGGCAACAAAGACAAGGCAACAAAGACAACGTATGGCTTTGTTCTAGCAGCTTTTGTGTCTGTATTGGATTCAAATAACGTGATTGTCGGGTCGGCTGCGCCCGTATTCATAAACAGACGACCCTCGATAGAATCATGCGAGTCATTCTTTCAGTTTTGGTAAACATCGGCGGTCATTGATATGTCGCTTCCCGAAAAATTTCGAGCACTTGTCGCAACCGAGTCCGGCTTTGGAATTGAGGAGTTTGGGTTTGTCGATCTCGATCTGGGTGATGTGATCGTCAAGGTTAAATACTCCGCGTTAAACTTCAAAGATTCATTGGCGGCCAATGGAAATCGTGGAGTTGCGACAAAACTTCCTTTGATTCCTGGAATTGATGCTGTCGGTGAAGTCGTCGAATCCTCTGATTTCCGGCACTCGATTGGACAGCAAGTGTTGGTTGGCCATGCCGATTTCGGGACTGCGCACCACGGGGCAATGGCCGAGTTTGTTCGGGTCCCTGGGGATTGGGTTTACGCGCTGCCGCAAGGGTCTCGCGGATCATCTGAAATCACTTCTAAGAGTCTTGATTTGAAGACTACGGTTACGTGGGGTACGGCCGGTTTCACCGCAGCTCAGTCGGTTGAAAAGATTGTTGAACACGGGATCAAGCCCGACACCGGCGAAGTCCTGGTGACAGGGGCGACGGGTGGAGTCGGAATCTTTGCGGTCAAACTTTTGGCAAAGCTCGGTTACAAAGTTGTCGCTTCAACTGGCAAGACCGAGCGTCATGGTTGGTTGGTCGAGAACGGGGCAAGCGAAATTTTGACGCGGCAGGACATTAGCGATATGTCAGGCAAGCCGCTGTTGAAGTCCCGTTGGGCAGCGGCGGTAGATACGGTTGGCGGCAATACACTGGCAACGGTGCTTCGATCGACTCAGCCTTACGGTTGCGTTACGGCGTGCGGATTGGTTGCCGGAAACGAACTTCCGATAACGGTCTATCCTTTTATTCTCCGCGGCATAACATTGTGCGGAATCTCCAGCGCGCTGGTCGACCGTGATTCGCGGATCGGGTTGTGGGGCAAAATCGCTCAGCAGTGGAACATGGATCTCAGCGGCATCGCCACTGAGGTCACTTTGGATGAGCTTCCTGACGCAATTGCTCAGATTACCAACGGCAACATTGCCGGGCGAACGATTGTCAAAATGTAGAATTAGATACTGCGGCAATCAATGCAACGACAAATCGAACTAGAAAACGTCCGGGTCAACAACCTCAAGGAAGTCTGTCTGGACATTCCTCATGGCCAGTTGATCGCGCTGTGTGGGCTGAGCGGTAGCGGCAAATCAAGCCTTGCGTTTGATACGTTGTATGCTGAAGGGCAGCGCCGGTACATCGAGTCGCTTTCGCCTCACACGCGCCGGTTCATCAATCAGCTTGATCGTCCCGACGCGGATCGAATCGATGGAATCCCGCCAGCGATCGCCGTCAAAGCCTTTCGTGGCAAAGTCGGTCGCAAGTCAACGGTCGGAACGGCTTCCGAAGTCACCGAATATCTGCGTTTGATGATGGCTCAGATCGGAAACGTCGTTTGTCCCAATTGTCAGATTCCAGTAACTCGAAACGATCCACAATCGATTTCGCAAATGCTGGAAGGGCTTGAGGCTGGGACGCGATATCAGATTGTCTTTCGCGCCGATTGCGAAGAAGGGCTGGCGCATGCATTGATGCAGGCCAAACGAAATGGATTTGCTCGTGCGATCGTCGGAGAAACAACGGTCGATCTGGCCGATGCAAGCTCCGGATTGACCAATGCCACTCAAGACGACGAAATCCGAGTCGTTGTTGATCGTTTGAAGTCCGGTGGATCCGATGTTTCGCGTGTCCGCGAGTCGATTGAAATCGCGTTTCAGTTCGGGCGAGGAAATTGCGAAGTTCTAGTTGCTCAGTCAGAGTCAGACGTCTCCGACAATTCGCTCAAAATTGGCGGCTCCGATTGGGGAATGCAGCGATATTCTCGCGACCTGAACTGTTCCAGTTGCGGTCGGGAGTTTCCCAAGCCGGAGCCTCGATTGTTTAGCTTCAGCAACAAAGCCGGCGCTTGCGATCAATGTGATGGGCTGGGTTTTTCCGATAAGGACTCGCAGATTCAGTGTCCGTCCTGTGAGGGAGATCGGCTTAACGCTGACGCGCTGTGCTTTCGAATTGGCGACAAGAATCTGGCGGAGTTGACGGCCTTGAAGATCGAAGACGCGTTAGAGTTCTTCGATGGCCTTGAGTTAACCGACGCCCAAGCCGCGATTACTCGGCGGATCGCTGAGCAAATCGACTCGCGGTTGCGATATCTGTGTCAGGTTGGGCTGGCCTATCTGACGCTTGACCGTCCCCTTCGTACCCTCAGTGCTGGTGAGGGTCAACGCGTTTCTTTGACGTCGTGTTTGAGTTCGACGTTGGTCAACATGCTTTATGTTTTGGACGAACCTTCGGTTGGGCTTCACCGCCACGACGTTGGGAATTTGACGGCCACGATCAAGCGATTGAGTGCGCGAGGCAATACGGTCGTTGTCGTTGATCATGAAGAGAAAATGATCCGAGCGGCCGAGCGAGTCGTGGAGATCGGCCCGCATGCCGGCGCCCAGGGCGGCGAGATCGTCTTTGATGGAACCGTTGAACAGTTGCTCGATGATGAGGACAGTTTGACTGGCGATTTTCTTGCAGGTCGTCGTGGGTTTGCCAGTGGCGCTGAGAATCGCCGAGCGCCGCGAGGAAAATTGCGGCTTGTCGGCGCTCGAGGGCACAACCTGAAAAACATCGAAGTCGAGTTCCCGCTTGGTTGCTTGTGCGTCGTGTCGGGAGTCAGCGGAGCGGGAAAGAGTTCGCTGGTGCACCAGACGCTCTACGGCGCGATCTGCGAGCGGAAGGAACAGACTTGCGACCCTCCCCTGCCCTTTGATGATATTTTCGGGGATGGGCGGTTCGATGAGGTCGTCTTGGTCGACCAGTCTCCGATCGGACGTTCGGCCAGAAGCAACCCGGTCACGTACGTCAAAGCGTTTGACGACATTCGCAAGACGTTTGCACAAACGGTGGACGCGAAAACCTACGGTATCAAAACGGGCCAATTCAGTTTCAATGTCGCCGGTGGTCGCTGTGACAAGTGCGAAGGCAATGGGACGATGTCGATCGACATGCAATTCATGGCAGACATCACGATCAAGTGCGATCAGTGTCGCGGAACGAGGTATCGTGACGAGGTTCTGGCGGTCAGGTATCGCGGGCTAAGCATAGCCGAGGTTTTGGATCTGACGGTGCGGGAAGCGTTTTCCTTTTTTCGCGGTCAACCAAAAGTTCAGGCGAAGCTGAAGTCGTTGATCGACATCGGGCTGGACTATGTTCGGCTGGGGCAATCGGCAACGACGCTTTCTTCCGGCGAAGCCCAGCGGCTCAAGCTCGGGCAGTACTTGAATGCGTCAAAATCCAAACGGGCCTTGTTCATTCTTGACGAGCCGACGACCGGTTTGCACGGCAGCGACGTGATGAGGTTACTGGAGTGTTTCGAAACGCTGTTGGCTGTTGGCCATTCGTTGATCGTGGTCGAACACAATCTTCAGTTGATGATGTATGCTGATTGGGTGATCGATTTGGGGCCCGGCGCGGCAGAAGACGGAGGGGCCGTTGTTGCGCAGGGAACTCCGGAGCAGGTTGCTCAGTGTGAGGAATCGATTACCGGGCAATATTTGAAACAGCAGTTAGAGAAGAGTATGTCGTAGGTTGGGATGCATAGTAGCTCGGCCATAGTAGCTCGGCTCTCCGAGCCGAGACCAGAATGTTCACGGCTCGGAGAGCCGTGCTACTAAACGGAGAACGTGCTACCAAACGCGTCCAAATGCCCTAAAGGCGACCGCAAGTAAAGAACCAGTTAACCAATGACTGACTACGAAAATTCAAACGGCGAACTGAATCAACTCGGGTCCAGGTATTCTCGTCAGATTCGGTTTCCGCACATCGGTGAGTCGGGCCAGGAGAAACTTGCACAGTCATCGGCGCTGATTGTAGGTTGTGGTGCGCTTGGTTCAGTGGTTGCCAACACGTTGGCTCGGGCAGGTGTTGGTCATTTGCGAATTGTTGATCGTGACTTTCTCGAACAAAGCAACTTGCAACGACAAGTGCTGTTTGACGAGGCCGACGTTGAAAACGGACTTCCCAAGGCCATCGCGGCGGCAGACAAGTTGCGCCGCATCAACTCTGAAATCAAAATCGACCCCATTGTCGCCGACGTTGATGCATCCAACATCGAATCGTTGGTCGAGGGGGTAGATGTGATCCTTGACGGATCTGACAATTTTGAAATCCGGTTTCTGATCAACGACGTGGCGGTGAAGCACTCGATCCCTTGGATTTATGGTGGGTGTCTGGGAGCCGATGGGCAGACGATGACGATCATCCCGGGAGAAACTGCTTGCCTGAATTGCTTGATGCTGGATGGACCGCCGCTGCCGGGAACAACTCCGACTTGTGATTCGTTCGGGATTCTTGCGCCGGTCATCAATGTGATCGCGTCGATGGAAGCCAACGAAGCGATCAAGATTCTTTCAGGGAATCGAGATGCCGTCAGTCGCAAGTTGACCGCGTTTGCGATGTGGGACAATTCAGTGAGCCAGATGGATCTCTCAAAACTTCGCGAGCAAGTTGACTGTCCGACATGTCAGCAAAACCAGTTTCAGTGGCTCAGCGGCGAGCGCGGTTCGCATTCGGCAGTTTTGTGTGGCCGGGGTGCGGTGCAGTTGAGCTTTGCTGAGCGCCAGCGAATAGAGCTTTCCGAACTGGGCCAGCGTTTGAAGGAGATCGGTCAGGTCGATGTAAATCCGTATCTGCTTAGATTTTATATCGATGAGTTTGTAATTACTGTCTTTCCCGATGGTCGTGCGATCGTTTCGGGCACCGAGGATATTGCGGTGGCAAGGAAGCTATATGCGCAGTACTTGGGAAGCTGAAAGAGAATGGTTGGTTTGAAATACTGTTCAGCAGCTTTCTTCAAACTCACATTCATTTTAGCGGAACGGCGCAAGCCGTCCGGTCAGGCTTCTGTCTTCCGGAAAACCGTAGGGCTTGCGCCCTAGCGCTATAAATTTGGTTCAGAATCGTATCATTTCAAAGTTGCAACGAGACATTTTCACGCATGCCTGAGAATGCTTTGCTGCATCAGCGAATTCAAACGATCATCAAGGTCGATGGAAAGCTGATCGACAGGCAAGATACCCATCCCACCTAACGTTCAGACAAAAAAATGCGGCGGCTTAAACCGAAAACCCAAGCTCTTTTTTGGCGGCGAGATAAGCGTCAACAAGTTTTTTGAAAGGCGTATCGAGAAGATCTGTCTTTTCGGTCTTCATCTTTTCCTGTTCAAGCTCGTAGCCGAACGTCCAGTGGAACTCGATGACTTTGGGTTCGACGACGACTGTGCCCTCGAGACCATGCTCATTGCAGTAGTGAGTAAATTCGGTCAGCGGTTCTTTCAGCCTGTCGAGCAACTCAATCGTTCGTGGAGCCGGAAGCCGCGGGACACGGGAAAGCCAACCATCAAACGCTTCGTACTTTCGGTGAGTCACCCAAACCTGACCTGCTCCGTAGAACATCCAAATCGGTCCGCGAAAAGTCGAAACCAACGCGTATGGCCGAGGCAGCCAACGCCAGGCGCCCATTTCAGTTCGGAAAATCAGATGCCTTCCTCCGAATCGTTTGATGATCCGATTCAAAATCTGACCAGGGCTGTCCGGTTTGGAGTTGGCTTGGTCGGCATTGTTTGAATCGTTTGGCGTGGACGACTCAGCCACCGAAGCATCTGAGTTTTGATTGGTTTCGCTCATGTCGGGAATTCTAACGTCTGTGCAATCGAGAGCAAATACGGACTGAGGCGGCGGATTGAAATGAGCCGTTTCCGTAGACTCCGCGAGCAGGCGTGGACCGCCGGCGCTAGCCACGGTTGAATAGTCAACCAAACCGGGGCTAACGCCCAAACGGCTCAGAAGTAGTAGTTAAGTTCGACTAGCTTGGTGAAGAGAATAGTTCGACCAAGTGCCCGTCGGGGTCGTAGATGTAAAGTTGAAAAGCTCCATCGGCTCTGGTTTTGGGGCCGTCGCCGACTTTGATTCCCAGTTCCAAGACTCTTTGGTGCGCCGCGTCGACGTCGTCGACTTCGAACGCGATGTGATGACCGCGAGAGATGGCCTTCACTTTTCGATCGCCCCAGCCAGCAAGTCCAGCCAAATCGCTGGCGATCGTTGCGTGGATTTGAACAGTGTCAATCTCGAACCAGGCTCCGGCGAAATCAAATGCCGGACGAGGTTTTTCTTCCATGCCCAAAAGGTTGACGTAAAAATTCCGAGTTGCCTCAACGTCAGCAACAATCAACGTGACATGATCAAAGGTACGAACTTGAAGCGGGTTGTTTTTAGTCATCTAGGGCATGTCTTTTTGATAGGGCGTACTTACCATCTCAGCATAAGTTCACGTCCATTACAGCTCAATGACAAATGAGAAATGATAAACAACTGGTGACAATTAACGGTAACGGCCCATAGATTGCGTGGGTTCGTATTGGTAACCGGAAGCCTGAGTGAGAGACGGTCCCTCGCTCACGCTGCGGGTTACCATTGAGGGATTGCCTCGGAACTGGCTGGTTTTACCCGTGGCGCATAAAAAATGGCCAAGGGTAACCTGGCCATTCGTGCTTTCCGATTCGTTTCTCGAAACGGTTTTTTTATACGTCGCTTCTACTTCTTCGCAGCAACCTTTACCCCATCGTTTTCAAGCGCTGTGTAAACGTTTTCCGGTTTGAGGCCTAGCCACGGATCTGTGTCCGGTGTCAGGAACAGCTCCGCGTAAACTCGTTTGTTGAGCACTTCGACGTCCGTTGGAAGTTCGGTAGCGAACCAGCTGTGAATCTTGCGGTGCAGTAAGTACTCGTTGCGAACGGTATCGATAAGAATACTGCGTTCGAAGTTTTGCACCAACTGGATCAGCTTGTTTTCGGTCGCCTCTTTGGCTCGAGTCAGAGAAGATGCCGTTTGGGCCGATGGATTCTCTCGCTTGATTACTTCGATGCTCGACTCATCCAGTTTTTCGCTTCCCGCGTGAAGCCGCGCCAGTTTCGCCCATCGTTGGTCGTCCATGTTTTGCTCAAACGAATCGATCGAATCGGCAGCAAAAGCCAGATCCAGGATTGGGGCCTCATGCATGCTTTTGGATACGGCCACAGGCGCTGCGAGTTTTGCTGGGATGCGTTTGGCGGCGGGCGAGATGTTACGCTGTTGGGCTTTAGCTGCCTCGATCAAGGTGTGGGTGAACGCTAGATCGACTCGGGCCATTTTGCTTTCCAAACTCAGCCCAACGACTACGTTTATATTTTTGTGATAGTCTTTGAGGAATTTGTCTTTCGCGGCTGTTTCAACTTCTTTGAAGGCAAGATTTAATCCTTCCATATTCTTCAGCCATTTTACGAACTCTCCGGGACCGTAAAGTCCAGGAAGGCAATCGAGAGGACGACCGTTTTTGTCAAGCATGTAATGAGCACTGTTACCTGTAATGGTTCGCTCAAGTGTACGGCCATCGCCAAAATCAATTGAGATCTTTGGAACTGGGCGGACGGACTTCCAATGCAGCACGAAATCTTTCCGCAGCCGTGCGGAGATTTCTTTGTTGCTGTATAGCGCGGTGCGGAAAAACCGGCTGTTGGCACAGCTGAACTCATCGGTAAGTTTGCCCAACATTCGCAAGCTAAGGATTGGCTTGTCCGTTTCCTTGGCTTCCTTCATCGCTTCTTCAAGGCTGGTGTGCCACATCAATCCGGAAGTCATCGCGCCACGTTGCCTGGCGACCTGCTCGATCAGGATTACCAAGTTGTCCCGTTGTTTGATCAGTTCGGCTTTTTCGTCCGATGTCTCGGTGCCCTTTGATTGAGCAGCGATTTGCTTGAGCCTTGCTTCGAGCTGTTCGTGTTCGGCTTGCATGTCGAACATGGCGGCATAGCCAGCCCGGCGTAGTCTGTTGACGACTTCTGGGCTGTAGGAGCCGTCAGGGCCAACGCCTTTTTCCACCGCGGCCCAGAGGAAAGCTCCGTAGTAGCAGGGTTCTGCTTGGCTGTCTTGAGCGAAGGTAAGACAAGTGGCCACGACGGCAACGATTGCCAGCGAAGTGATTGCTTTTTTGATCAACATGGCTTGAACTCCCAGTTTGGTTGCTTCAGTTTGACTTGCCGACTGCGGTTAGTCTTCGGCCCAAGTTTACGCAGTCGGCGAGTCGTTTCGTGTAACGCCCGTGTAACTTGGCGTATGTAACACGTTTGTAACTGAGCCAAAGAGGGACAAAGCCTAACGATGGCCCATTTATTTGCGGCGAGTGAGGTTCATGGTTTAGAGTATTCGAGACTCAGTGGTTGGCCGCGGGATTGGTTTTGCGGTCCAAATTTGAATTGAAGCTAAATTTTGGAGATATAAATATGACCGACCGAAAGAAGTCGCGCCGGGATTTTTTGAGTGCGGCTACTGCTACAGCCGCTGCGATGATTGCGACCCCCGCGCCTGGAGCGGTTCCATCCCATCGGCGTGTTTCGCTCGGCGACGAAGTCATCGTTGGGACAGGCGAGAGTAAATACCGGTCCAACGATCGCTTGCTTCAACTGCCCGACAAATACCACTGGCAATGGACCCACAACATCGCTGTTGATTCGGGTGGAAACATGTACGTGATCCATGAAGGAAAAAAAGACCTCAAGGACCATCCGTCAATTTTTGTTTTTGATTCAGATGGGAAATTTGTTCGCGCATTCGGCAGCCAGTTTCAGGGGGGCGGTCACGGAATCGAAGTGCGCAAGGAAGGCAAGCAGGAGTTCCTTTACATCGCGGCTTATCAACAAGCCAAATGTTTCGCAAAGATGACACTTAAAGGAGAGACCGTTTGGTACAAGAAAGCCCCAATAGAGTCGGGTGTCTACGCTGACGGCGAGGATACATCGACGTCGAAGTCGTGGCATCGGAAGGGCTTCTTGCCGACCAACTTTGCGTTTCTCGATGACGGAGGATTCTTGCTGGCCGATGGGTACGGCTCGTTCTTCATCCACGAATTTGATAAAGACGCTAATTGGAAACGATGTTTCGGTGGCCCGGGAGAAGGCAAAGGGACTTTTAAGACGTCGCATGGGTTGCAAGTCGACCGACGTGAAGGTCGCGAGCCGTCGGTGGTCGTTACTGACCGGGCACGAAATACGCTACAGCGGTTGACGCTTGACGGCGACCACATCGAAACGCTTGAAGGGTTTGGCAAGCCAGCCAACATCGACGTTTGGAAGGATTTAATGTTGGTGGCCGAGCTGAATTCCCGATTGACGATACTCGACAGCAAGAATGAAATCGTGTTGCGACTCGATGAGGGCGTTAAGCGCAATCAAACCGTCAAGAAGCTCAATGCTCAACCTGACAAATGGGTTAACGGCGAGTTCATCGCCCCGCATGATGCGTGTTTTGATGAGCTCGGCAATATCTATGTGGCGGAGCGAGTCCCGGCGGGTCGAGTGGTGAAGCTAACTCGCGTGTAGCAAATTCGGATCTGGATAAGAAAAAGGGGGCTTGGTCCACCGGAACCAACACCCTTTTTTGGTCAAGAGTTGGGCAACCAGATCGGCCTTTTGGGATGATTGTTTTGTGACTGGTTGGCCCTGGATAGTTGCTGATAGTTTAACGGAAGACTTCCAAGCCGAATGAAAGACCGTGGAACAGCATGTCATCGGAGTCGTTGGTTTGAGACGCTGCCGTGGGAGAAAGTAAAGGATTGAAGTTATCAGCAACCGAGGCCACCTCTCCCAGCCAAAGCACGTTGTAGCCGACACGCAGCCTAGCGGTCTGCGAAAGCTGGTAGTGTGCAAGAATGCTGGCTTCAAGCGAAGTTGAAAAACCTACATTTGTGTCTTCACCATTGATAAAGTTGGAGCCGTCGTTAGTTAGACGCGTGTCGATTTTATTGAAGTTAATGTAAGCACCTGCCTTGGTCATCAGTGAGTAAGACAAGCGATAGCCCACGTCGTAAAAAATCTCGCCACCGATGTGAGGGCCAATCAAATTGTTGACTGTCGACATTTCGAAGTTGCCGATTTCGCCCAGCGTATTGACGCTGTTGATTTGGTACAGGTCGTCAACATAGATGTAACGAAGTCCAGCGAATGATTTGATGACGTCCCAGCCGTAGGTCACTGCGTTGTACTCAAGCGTGTGAAGCTCAGTCTCTTTCAATTCAGACTGTTCAACCGCATTTCGGAAGGCAGACGTTTCGGCACCTGTGAATCCGTCGAAGCCGCCAAAGCGGGCGCTGATTCGACCACCGGAATCGGTTCGGGTAACTGACTCTTCGATGGGGAGCAGGCCCATGTAGGTCAATTCTCTTCCACGCAAGGAATCGTTCTTGGCTCCATAGGTTACGCGGAGACCGCCATTCCAATCAAAGTTGTTGAGGCTGCCGAAGTTGGAGTTTGAAATCGTTCCGTCTCTACGGGTGAAATAAAGTCCTTCTGCAAAAAGGTAGCGTCGGGATGCTGACACCAACCCGGATGTCCCGGCCCGTGAGGCGACGCTACTCGCGTTGTAGCAACCGTTGTTCCCACAGGAATTACAATTCGAAGTCACAGCACCACCGACGGCTGTTGCAACTCCACAGTCGGAGCAGCCACCGCCAGCACAGGCGCCACAATCTGGTATTGCCGGGGCAATCATGGATGTGACAGGTGAGCCGCAGCCATCGGTGCAACCGCCCCCACATGAGTTGCAGACCGGACTTGAGATTACTGGGCCTTCGGTTGGTGGCACTGATAGATACTGAGGACTGTAACCGGATTGCGGTTGGCCGAAGTTGGGATCGTAAGACGGATCAACTGCTTGCGGCGGAGTTGTGACTGGAGGCATCGAGGGAGAAACGAGTTTGCTGCTTGCGCTGATGATCGGTGGAGCGCTTGCAGAGCGGCTGCTCAAAACCGAACCAGCAGATTCACCTGGATAAAGCTGAACACCGGCTGATGAAGTCGCATTGGAAACGTATCCACCGGGACCCCACTGAGCGGCCTTAGTGACCTTTGATTTGTCGCTTGCGTCACTTACGGCGTTGGAAGCTTGAATGATTGTTGGCGGAGCCATGTTAGGATCGATGCTGGCAACTTCTGCAACGACTGGTTCTTCAGCGGCAATCGGGGCCAGCATGGAACTCTTCTGTGGTCGGTACTTTGGGGCAGGTAGCTTTTGGGCTAGATTGACTTCCTCTCGAAGTGTGCGATTTGGGGTTACAATTGGCGGAACCGAATTCGTGGCTTCCGAAGACGAGACAATCGGCGGCAGGTTTTGTGGGCGATAGTACGCCGAGCTGTCCGTTGCGGGGACAACCGCGCCAAAGGCTCCAGCGTGAGAACGTTCAACGGGAAGAACAACTCCTGTACCGACCGGCATTTCCTCACTGGCAGTTCGCTGCACACCGTAGCATGTACTGCCAAAGGCTGTTCCTGAAACAATCGCCAGCAAGGCAACGAGATTTGTCTTGAAATTGATATTCATGTGTCTCTTGACGCATATGGAGAATGGGTCTGACGAGAACATTCCCGTCCAATCATGTTTTCGGCTTAAGGGCTTGGGGACTTTTGTCGATTCTGATGATTTTTATATATCTACTGAGTGTGCCGTGTGATCTGGTTCTGTCAGTCGTCTTGATTCTGTCGGTTGTCTCCATAAGGCGTTAAAATAGGGTGATTGCGATCTTTGTGTTCATTTAGTTCCCCAGTGTACAGATTGGTGCAGGTTGATCTCGTTGAGTAGCCCAGTAGGCTTACCTCTTGAGCGAATCGAAACGCATTTCCCCCGAATTTTGATTGTGGAGGCAAGTACCCTGTTTGATTAGAATTAGATGATTATCATCAAACAGATTCTGTTACCGCTTTGCGATCAGGATTCCCACCTTGCGCAGACGATGGTTCTAGACGAGACATTAGTTGCGGTAGCAGTTTCGGAGTAGCACCTATTTGGTTGCCTTTCCGGTTGGCTCTGTTTCCCTTTGAAGTTGTTTATTTTTGATTTGGATCCGAGAGAGTTGATCATGAGTATGTTTGGGAATAGGGGACGTGGTGGACGCGCACAAGCGTTTATGTTTGGTCTCCCGGCTGTTGTGGTGTCCATTGTCGGGGTGGTGCTTCTTGGGATGGCCGAGTTTGGCGCGACAAAAGACCTTGAAGAGCACTACCTATTCCAGGCCGAGAAGAGCACTAAAGAAAAGCAGCGATTGGTGGGCGAGCTTCGTCGTGATCTGCGAATGCTTAAAGTATCCCAAGGTTCCAATATTGCTCGGGGGGAGGACTTGATTCCCAAGGACGATCCTCGCCGGATTGATCTGGAATCCAATCGGAAGAAAGAAACGGTGTATCTAGAAAAGTTGATCAGTCTCAACACTGAAGAGCCGGAGTATAAATTCAAGCTCGCGATGGCTTGTCTTGAAAAAGAGGAAACACGAGGGCGAGGTTTGGCGATGATGCGAACGATTTCGCCTGCTGACGAGCCGGGCCATATCGAGGGGCATATTTTCCTGTCGAATTACTATCTCAATTCGCGGACTTCCAATCAGAGCGAGGCACTCAGAAACGTGGGTTTGGCTTTAGATCACGTCGAATTGTGCTTGCGAAGGGACAAGACCAACGTTCGAGCGCTGCAGATCAAAGCCAAGTTGCTTTATCTTAAGCGGCAATACGCAGACGCTTACGTAGTGTTTGAAGAACTGTTTGAGAAGGACCCGAGTTATTTCCAAGCTCTGGTCGATCTCAACAATAAACTCGACAGGCAGGATCGCAATATAAAGATTGTCAGTAGAGCGATTGACTTATTCGACAAGACTCTCAGGGACCAAGAGGAGCTTACTGACGCTAAACGGGTTCGGGTTTTTCAGGAGTTGACCAAATGTTACGTTGCCAAGAAAGACTTCGAAACGATTGAAAAGCGGCTTCTTGCTGAGATCGAGCTTCAGTCTTCCAGCGTAGACGACGCGGGTAAACGTGTTTGGGCCGAACACCTTCTGTCGAGCGTCTACAGTAGTTGGTTGCAGATGTTCCCCTCGGATGCCAGCAACTTTAACAACATTTTGATGTTATTGAGGAAGGCTCATATTTACAATCCGAAGAACGACTACGTTTTGCGTAGACTGGCTCGTCTGGGAGATCATCCAAACCAGGAGGTCGCCGCGGCAGCTCGCGCGATTTACGACCCTTCCCTACAAACAGACGCCCCGGCGTTGGTCTTGAATGAGCTTGGAACCCAAGCGCTCGGTCGGTCGGAGTACCAAGAGGCGCTTAGGTATTTTGAACTCGCAAGAAAAAAGATGCCGCGAGCGCCGGAGGTTCTCAACAACCTATCGTATACCTACCTCGTTGGTGATACTCCCAATCCCAAACGGGCTCTGAAGCTGGTGGATGAGGCGCTTAAGTACCTGCCCAAAACTCCTGACAATGAAAGGTACCGAACGCACTTTCACGATACTCGCGGTAAAGCCCTAATGCAGTTGGGGCAGGTTTCCGAAGCAGCTGCCGAATTTGAATTCGCGTTGCGTAGTCGTCCCAACAATGAGGGCATTCTTGAGTCCTTGATCAAATGTTACCGTGCCAACGAGATGGACCCAGCACCCTACGAGCGGCATCTCACCACTGTCCGAGAAAAGAAAAATAGTGTTCAAAACGCTAATAGTTCTGACGATGAATAGCCAATAACCGAGGTGCGATTGGCTGTCGAACTTAAGTTCAGTTTGTTTGTCCCCGGTTTTTGAAAAGTACGATTCGAGATGAATTCCAAACGAAAACAAGACGACGCGGATCAGTTTTCACTGGCTGGATTGTTGATGGCCCCTTTTCGTGCGGTCGGTGAAGTTTTTGACGAGTACAGCGACGGTGGCGGTCGGAGATCATCCGGATTCGAAGAGAAAGGTACTGCCGAACGGTTGATGGGCTTCATTACTCTACCGGGGCGTTTGCTGGTTGGGTTTATCATGTTTCTGATCTCGAGTTGGTCTACCTCTCGAAACGGATTTGCATTTCTAAAGTCTGTACCCGTACTTGGTGTGATTTGCTCGTTTGCGGGTCTCCTGTTGCTTGCTGACTTTTTGAACATGACTTCTGAAGGCGCTCGACTGGCCCACAATCGAGGCCATCTGGCGTTTCACTCCCAACAGTCACCTGAACATTGTGAGATGTTTGCCCGAAACTTGATCAAGTTGAAACCAGAGCCAGATTATTTGTATGAACTTGGCTTAGCCTACGACCGAAATGGACAGGCAACTGAGGCCTACGATGTGATGAGGTCACTGGCTCCCGATAATATGCTTGAGGTAGTTTCTCAGAGAGGGCAGCAAGGAACACTAGAGATCACTCCTGGACACTCCAATGCACATATTTGGCTCTCACAATACTATGCCAAGACGAGGACTTTGGACATTTCAGATGTGGACCGCGACAAGCTGGTTGAGCAGCACTTGCAACAAGCCGTGATTGCCGATCCGGAGAACAGTTTGGCTCAGTTCAACTTGGCGATGTTGCATTTGGCCGAAGCCGAGAAGCAGGAGAAGGGTTCGCCGGATTATGAAAGACTTGCCAGAAAAACGATGGAAGAATTGGAGAGCGTTTACCAAGCTCCTGGCCCCTTGTCTCGACTAAAGCTGATGGCCATGCCTAAGATGGTCGAGCTCAAGATCGAGCTTGAAGACAATGACCTCAAATTGCAGGATATGCTTCGAAGCGAGATTAATAAATTGGAGCCCAAGGCGATCGAGTATCCCGATGAAGTCTCACTTCTTTTAACGATGGTCCGCTGTGCAATTTTGATGGAAGACTATCCCCGCGCATTGAAGATGGTACGGAACGGATTTCAGTTGGCTCAGAAACCGTCATCCAAACAGAGGATCATGGCGATGGCTTCGATGGTTTATCTTGAGCATGCGAGCCAATATGCCGATCTGACAAATCCGATTATGTTTCGGGGGCGTATTCATACGCTGGCAGAGGCAGTTGTTGCCAATCCGACCGAAAGAGCGATTTACATCAAGCTGTTGGATTTCGTGGGGACAGTTCCGACTGAACCGGGAGTTATCAACCAAGAGTGGCTTAGTGATTCTGTCAATGGAGCCAAGAATCCTGGAATCATCCATTGCTTGATCGGCTTCAAAGAGATGGCAGCCGAGAACTTCGTAGCCGCGGAAAAGCACTGGCGTATCGCTGAGCGACAATACCCTAACGCACGTGTGATTATCAACAATCTAATGGATGTTGCCGCCTCAGAGCGCCCCAATGAGTTTAAAGACCTTCATAAAATGATTAGCCTTGCGATCGAGATGTTCCCTGATCAGCCAGTTTTCTATCGAACACGAGGTGTCTTTTTGGCTACTTCAGGTCGACATGAAGAGGCTGTCAAGGATTTGGAGTACGCAGCTGAAAAGCTCCCCGGAATTATCGATGTCCACAAGCACCTGATTCTTTGTTACGAGAAAACGGGTGAATCCGAGAAAGAGCTTGAGCAAAAAGAAATTCTCGAGGTGAAGCTCAATGCACTTGGGGAGGCTCAGCGGAAACGTCTCGAAACCGTAATCGGTGGCATAACCCACTGATTTCGATTCCTGACTCGCGTCTGGTCTGACATGACCGTTTTGGCCCCGGTTGCTTGTGAAAATCCTAGCCGACGTGAATTGTCCCCTCTGGGTTCTGTCTCAGACATGGGTGGATCTCAATTGCCACGTTGATTGCAAGGATTGATCGGTTTGCATCGACCATCGCGACTCCATCTAAAAAACGTGCCAGGTTCATTCGAAACCTTGGCTAAATCTGGCCGATTAACCATAATGACGCTCTGGCCAGTTCTACTTCATGGAGTCGAAACCCTGTTTTCCCAACTAACAAAATTTCAGCTTTGCCTAGCATTCATCTTTTTGATGTTGCTGCGAATCGTTGTCGGTTACCACTTCTATAAAGAAGGGACAGCCAAGCTCAAATCCGGCACCTTTACATCAAAGTATTTTCTGTCCGCAGCCAAAGGTCCGTTTGCTCCTTACTTCAGAGGCATGCTCGAAGATCCCGATGGAACCGAAAGACTGTGCATCAACGAAACCAAAGACGAAAAAGACGGCTCCGTCTCGTACTCGATTGACACCGAACTGACGTTTGGGATTTGGAATGACTTCGTCGATAAAGCCTTCGACTACTACGGCATCGGAAGCGAAGAACTGATAGCCGATATCGACAAACGCGGTAAGACTCTGTTCCAGGAATTTCAAAAAGCTAAAGCCGACGGAGATGATAAGCTCGTCAAGGAGCTGCGAGAGCAACTTGATTCCGCCTCCGCCAGTCTGGAATATCTTGACGAGCAACCAGCCAAGGCCGAAGCGATCCTGAAAGACCATCAGGATCAGTTGTTGGACTTTCTTTCGTACAACGAAGTCGAATTGATTTCGCACTTCAGCACCGCAGATCGACTGCAAGGATTCCAGCGTGATGGTGAGAATCGCGAGGAGGTCGCCACTTATGTGGATTCGCTAAGAGGACAAGTCGACACGATCCGCAGCGACCGATCCAAAAAACTTGCGGGTTGGTCCAGCGAAGTGACTGGCATTTGGGACTCATTCGAGACCCAGATCAATGATTTGGCGCTTGAAGAGCAGCGACTTGGGCAAGACGGTAAAAAACGTTCAAAATTTCTGATTCACCGGCCATTCGACGATGTCAACGCAAAATCCAAGTGGATTGACAGGGTTATCCCATGGTTTGACACAATTGTTGGCGTATTGTTGATTATTGGTCTCTTTACACGGTTTGCTTCTATGGCAGCGGCATTGTTTCTGGTGTCAGTGATTTTGACCCAGCCGCCGTGGATCCCAGGAACTGAACCGACTTACTTTTACTTTATTGAACTGTTCGCACTGCTCGTGATTTTCGCGACCTGTGCTGGACGAATGGGCGGCTTGGATTTCTTTTTCAGCAACCCAGGGGTTAATTCCCAAACCGATCTTCAACGCAACGATCTACAAAGAACCCAAACAGAGGCTTAGAGATGATTAATTTGACTCCTGAAGAGCGTGAAACAGGGCGCGACAACTATTACTCTGCCGTTACGGCTCACGACAAGCACAGTCGCCGTGACTTTCTGGTTCGCTCAATCGCTGCCGGTGGTGTTGCTGCCGCTGGCGTGGGTGGGATGTATTTCGGCTACGGACGACCCAGTGGACCGGTTCGTGTTTGCGTGATTGGAACCGGTGACGAAGGTAGCGTACTGATGGGCGCGATCAATCCTGAATTTGTTCAGGTCACCGCGGTCTGCGACATTCGTCCGTCCTCGGTTCATCGTGCGTTTCATGGTGACTGGTCAACCGACAACACAATCAAGGTTCGTCCGGGTCTGATGTCGGTTTACGGTTGGAACGACGAAACCGAAGCCCGAAAGAACGTTACGGTTTACGAGGACTGGAAGGAAGCCGTTCATGATCCCAACATCGACGGCGTCATCATCGCGACGCCACTGTTCCTGCATGCTCCGATTGCAATCGCGGCGATGCAAGCCGGCAAGCACGTGTTGTGCGAGAAATTGATGGCGCACAGCGTCGCACAGTGCAAGTTGATGACTCGCGTTGCCAACGAAACTAACACTGTTCTCTCGGTTGGTCACCAGCGTCACTACAGCATCCTGTACGATAATGCGGTCAACCTGATAAAATGGGGATTGCTCGGCGAAATCCATCACATCCGAGCCCAGTGGCACAGAAATAATGCACCTGGAAAAGATTCATGGGCGTTGCCAATCCCAGGTGGTGAGATTGCCTCCTCGGGCAAGCGAGTCGACAAGATTCGTGATCAGCTTGATAAATTCATCAACGCTTACAAAGATCCATCGACGTCCCCGGCGGCTCGCAAAAAGTATGCGAAGCAGATCGCTCAATGGGAGAGTTGGGATCAAGATAAAACGGTTCAGGCGGACAAGCACGGTTACATTTCCCGCGACGACGTCTACGGTGACGGTCGCGTTCGTTCTGCGATCGAGGAGATGGTTCGCTGGCGACTGTGGGACCGAACTGGTGGTGGATTGATGGCCGAACTTGGAAGTCATCAGCTTGACGCTGCGAGTATTTTCATCTCAGCCCTCTCGCAAAAGACCGGGAAACACGTTCATCCGCTGACAGTTCATGCTGTTGGTGGTCGACACATCTTCCCGAAGGATCGCGATGCTGACGATCACGTTTACTGTAGCTTTGAATTCCCCGGACAGGGCTACGACTACAGTTTCGACGTTGGTTACAAAGACAAAGTAAACAACTACCCGGGCGACAAGTCCGGTGTTCCATCTCACGACGTTGAGGACAACAAGAAAGTTGTCGTGACGTACTCGTCGATCAATGGAAACGGTTTCGGTGGCTATGGCGAAGTCGTTCTTGGTACCAAGGGGACTTTGGTGCTGGACCGCGAGAAAGAGGTCATGCTCTATCCGATCGCTGGAACGTCTTACAAAGCACGCGTGAAGAAAAAAGGCGACAGTGCAATTCTTGATACTTCGGCCAGCGGCGACGCGGCTCCAGCCAAAACGGCTGAAGGCGGCGGTCCTGTCAGTCGTGGATACAAAGAAGAGATCGAGCACTGGGCATGGTGCATCAGTACCGGCGCAAAGAACTTTGCCGAAAACCAGCCACGCTGTAACGGCCCTGTCGCGCTTGCCGATGCGGTCATCGCGCTTACCGCCAAACAGGCGATTGCCAATTCGCAGAAAAAAGGCGGAAACGGCTTCATCGAGTTCCAGCCGGGTTGGTTCGACGTCGCCTCAGACGAAGTTCCAGAAGCCGATGGCGCCGAAGCGACCAAGAAGATGTGGGCCAAAGAGAAAAAAGAACTCGGCTGTTGAACAAAGCCCGAGACATCATTTAGCGATCTATCGACCCGGTCTCATGTTGAGGCTGGGTTTTTTTGCGCTCGTTCTCGTTTTGCCGCCAACGCGTTTTTCGGTCGCCTTGGGTATGGGAACCGACGCCACGACACGATGAATGACATCGCGTAATCAAGGAACGACTAAGCGCAAAGGCGTTACGATCAACACCGGCTCTACCAGTGTTCACTGGGTTCGCGATTATTTCCTTGCGCCTTGGCGCCTTTGCGTGAGGTTCTTAGCTACGTTTTCAATGATTGCGGTTTGCCGAGCCGAATCGTAGCTGCTTACCCGAGAGCCGCGGTTCTTTCTTGGTGAACTTTCCTGAACATCTAGTGTCCATAGGCCAACGGCAACTGGTGTTCCCGTTCGAGGATTTGTTCTATCCTCTCAATGTCCAAGTCTCCAAGAACAGGAAGATTTAATGAACAAAAAGCAACTTTTGAACCTCGGCGTTCCAGCGGACTGTGTTTCGCACGCAATCGCATGCGCGCAAATCGCTGCGCGATCAAAGGGCGACGAAGCCCCCAAAAAGGCGATTGCCAAAGTCGTCGCGACTCCCAAGGTTTTTGTTGCTCACGAAATTTATGGAGAGCTTGCTCAGTCAATCATCGAATACGTCGCCAACGACGTTCCGCTTTCAGAAATCGACTACCAAAGCTGGGGTGAGGACTTTGATTCGAACTCGATTCAGCAAATCCGCAACGCTTGTCGTTTGCCGGTTGCCCGAGCAGCTGCGCTGATGCCAGATGCGCACTCAGGATACGGACTGCCAATTGGCGGCGTTCTTGGATGTGAAAACGCGATCATTCCATACGGTGTCGGTGTCGATATCGCTTGCCGGATGAAGATGACGATCACGGACCTCTCGGTTGAAACGCTTCACGAAAACGATTCGGCAAAGTGCAGTGAATTCGATAACGCGCTCCACAAGGGAACGTTGTTCGGAACTGGAAAGAAGTTCAAGCGTCCACATGAGCACGAAGTTCTCGACGAGGACTGGACCGTGACGGCGATCACGCGCGAAATGAAAGATCGAGCGGTCGGCCAACTCGGAACCAGCGGAAGCGGAAACCACTTCGTCGAATGGGGCGTTGTGACGCTGCCGCAGGATGATCTTGGTTTGGAAGCCGGGAAGTACGTTGCGCTGTTGAGTCACAGCGGTAGCCGAGGGCCGGGGGCGATGACCTGCAAGCGTTACACGGATATTGCGCGCCAACAGGCTCCGTCGAAAATCAAAGACGATCCGCAACTGCGGCATCTTTGCTGGTTGGATATGGACTCTCAGGAAGGACAAGAGTACTGGTTGGCGATGAACTTGATGGGCCGATTTGCGTCGGCTAATCACGAAGTCATCCACCGACGGGTGACCAAACTGGCTGGTGCGCAAGCGCTGGCGACGATCGAGAACCATCATAACTTTGCCTGGAAAGAAGAGCACAACGGACAGGAAATGTACGTTCACCGAAAAGGTGCGACGCCTGCCGGTGTCGGTGACTTGGGAGTGATTCCGGGAAACATGGCGGACAGCTGCTTTGTTGTTCGGGGTAAAGGAAATCCGGGAAGTCTGAATTCAGCTTCCCACGGTGCTGGTCGTTGCATGTCGCGGACCAAGGCAAAGCAGAACTTCAACTGGGGAGAGTGGAAGGATCACTTGAAGCACAAGAACGTTCGTTTGCTCGCAGGTGGATTGGACGAAGTTCCAGGCGCCTACAAGAACATCCACGACGTGATGGCGGCTCAGACCGATCTGGTTGAAGTCGTCGCTGAGTTCATGCCGCGGATCGTAATGATGTGTGGCGACGGAAGTCGACCCGAAGATTAGGCCGATGCCCTAGCGTTTAACAACGTCAGGGCATTTTCGTAGCCTGACTCTCCGAGTCGGGTGAGACACTAATCCAAAGCTCACCAAGTGTGAGGTGGATCTTTCTCGGCTCGGAGAGCCGAGCTACTATGGTCATGCATGGCAATCATCAGTGAAGGGCAACCCGGATCAATCGCGCCAGCGCTATCCCGGCATCGCGTAAAAGTACTGCTCTGCAGTGATCTTTCCGTCGTTGACGGTGTAGACGCAGATCTCTTCCATCTGGGTGCGGCCCCGTTCTTTGAACGTGATATCGAACTTCATTATGCAGCTGAAGTGGTTCTCGGTCACGATTGGATCTCCAACTTCGGCGCTGTGGATCTCATCGACAGATGCGTACCAGCCTTCGGACTTTTTGATGATCGCGTCTTTCCCTTCGACAAACTCATTTGGCATGCCAGGCATCTCGCGACTGGTGCAGTTGTCGGCGTAGAGTTTATTTAGCGCCTGTTCGTTTTTGCCTTCACGGCAGAGTGAAACAAGTTTGTTTGCAACTTCCTGAGTCGACATGTCTATCTTTCAAATAGCGTTTTGTTGATGATGCTCGAAGTTCCATGATCGAAGTAGTGCTCCGATTGTATCGATAGTTGAGTACGAAAACAAACTTTCAGCGTTCCAGTCTGTCATCATGTTCCACGATGCGGCCCCGTTGAAAAAGACGCTCACTCCACCTAGCTGCGTCGTTTTCTTAAGCATCGAGTTAACGTGCGGTCCAGTGAGTTGGCAAACTTTTGCACGTCCTTTGAATTGAACGGCTTGGGACCGGCAGTTTCCATGCCTGCGGCGCGAAGCTGCTCCATGAGATTGCGAGTGCCCAGCCTCGATTGGATGCTGTTGTCGTCATAAAGCTGACCACGAACGCCGATCGCGATTCCATCTTTTTCGATCACACGTGCAGCCAGCGGAATGTCTTGCGTGACAACGACGTCGCCGCGATTCATCAAATCGACGATCATGTCGTCCGCAATATCGGCTCCATCGCGGACGGTGATCAAGCTGACGAGTTTCGAATCGGGGATACGAACCGATTGGTTAGCAACAAACGTGAGTTTGACTTCCAGCCGCTTTGACGTCCGCAGCAAGATGTCTTTGATTGGGTTGGGTACGGCATCAGCATCGACCCAAATTGAAAACGGAGGATCAGGCCGTTCAGCTTGTTCCTTGCCCACGTCGTCTGGCCCTGATTCGCCAAGGCCCGAATCGTTCTGGCCTGATTCGTCTTTACCGGATCGTTGATTCACTGGGCACCGCTGAGGCCTGATGGCTCTGGCTCACATTGTCTACGAAGTCGTCTCGGCGCTGCCAAGGTTCTCGCTAGTCGGATTAGCGCCGTTGGACTCAGGGGCCGGAGTGACGCTGTCGCGTTCGGCATCGCTCAAACCTTCCGAAAGTTCCGTTTCTCGACTGGCATGAACAGATGGGCCGATCAGCTCAGCGATTTCTTTGCGGTCCAATTCTTCATGCTCAAGCAAACCTCGAGTGACGGCCTCTAGCCCTTCTCGATGCTTGGTAAGCAACTGAAGCGCACTCTTTGAGGCGGCCTCAAGAATCTTGTGGACTTCGTTATCGATGACTTCCATCGTGTGTTCGCTGAACTGACGGCTTTTGTGGATCTGGCCGCCGAGAAAAGGATCTTCGTCACTCATCTTGTAGCTGACGGGGCCAAGCTCTTTACTCATTCCCCAGTGAGTGACCATCCGCCTAGCCATCGACGTGGCACGTTCTAGGTCATTTTCGGCTCCGACAGTCAGCTCGTCGTAAATCAGCGTTTCAGCCGCTCGACCGGACAGCAGAACTACAAGATGATCGATGATCTCCTGCTCTGACATGTTCATACGATCTTCGTCGGGAACCATTTGCGTCACGCCCAACGCACGGCCTCTGGGAATAATGGTTACCTT